>NZ_QAIL01000147.1 GCF_003061025.1 Pedobacter sp. HMWF019
CATTAACGGCGTATAAGTGTCGAAAATGTATATCCAATAGGGTTTTTCTCATCGGGCTGATGATGTTCAACTTCCGTTTCTAACCAGATGTCCGGATCAATCTCTGGAAAGAAGCTGTCGGCCTGAAAACTCCGGTGGACCCGGGTCAGGTAGATCTTATCTGTTAAAGGAAGCGAACTGGAATAGATCTGCGCACCACCAATCACATACACTTCATTCTCTGCCTGGCAAAGCGATAAAGCATCCTCCAAACTTTCTACCATTTCAACCCCTGGAATTTTCAGGTCTTTATTGCGGGTGATGATGATGTTCCGGCGGTTGGGCAAAGGTTTACCTACAGAATCATAGGTCTTGCGGCCCATAATTACGGTATGTCCGGTGGTGATGTCTTTAAAATGTTTCAGGTCTGCTGGAAGGTGCCATAACAACTGGTTGTCTTTTCCAATGGCATTATTTTCTGCGATGGCCACTACTGCGGATACGATCATACGGCAACGGCTCCTTTAATGTGTGGATGCGGATCGTAATTCTCCAGGCTGAAATCTTCATATTTAAAATCAAAGATGTCTTTTACTTCCGGGTTGATTTTCATCACCGGCAATGCTTTCGGAGCACGGCTCAATTGTAGTCTGGCCTGTTCAATATGATTGTTGTACAGGTGCGCATCTCCAAGGGTATGGATAAAATCACCGTACTGCAATCCGCATACCTGGGCCACCATCATAGTGAGCAGGGCGTAGGATGCTATATTAAAAGGCACTCCAAGAAAAATATCTGCACTTCTTTGGTACAGCTGACAGCTTAGTTTTCCATCGGCTACATAGAACTGGAAAAAAGCATGGCAAGGTGGTAAGGCCATGTTTTCGATTTCTGCTACGTTCCATGCCGATACAATGATTCTTCTGGAATCCGGATTGTTTTTAATAGTTTTAATAATGTTGCTGATCTGATCGATATGGCTGCCGTCAGGGGAAGGCCAGGAGCGCCATTGCGATCCGTAAACGGGGCCAAGGTCGCCGTTTTCATCTGCCCATTCATCCCAGATCTTTACACCATTATCTTTTAGATATTTGATATTGGTATCGCCGCTTAAAAACCAGATCAGTTCATGAATAATAGATTTTAAGTGTAATTTCTTCGTGGTTACCATCGGAAAGCCTTCCTGCAGGTTAAATCGCATCTGGTAACCAAAAACACTAATGGTACCTGTTCCGGTGCGGTCATGTTTTTGAGTGCCTTCATCCAGCACATGCTGCATTAAGTCTAAATATTGCTTCATCTTGTAAATTATAATAGGAACACCTCTATCGCAAAAGTACATAATAAAACCATCTTTATACCATCTGCATACCTTGTTCGCAAAAAAGTACTTTAGCCCATGTTTTTATGAGGTTTATTGCGAACAAGGTATGAGGATGTGTGAAGAAAGGTATGAAAAGGGAGGGGTGAAAATATGTTTTACTGAGCGCTCTGGACCTTTCGCGAAGAGCTTCAGGCCCTAAGGTTCGCTCAGTAAAACATATTTTCCTGGGTGCAGACCGGAGAGGGTGCATATTGTGTGTTCAATATAGCTTAGCCTAATTCTTTATTCTGATCGGAAGAAACCATTGGAAGGTATTTTTTCCAGTTGTCTGCAATGATCCAGAGGTTGATCACAAAAAGTACCAGCGCTATCGCGATGCCTGGTGTTGGCTCATATGTAATATTGTGTGCCAGAACACCTGTTGCAACTGGTAAAATAACCAATGCGCCCAGTGCCCGGTATTTAGGGATAATGAACAGAAGGCCTCCTATAATCTCTATGGTTCCAACGAGGGGCATTAGCCAGGATACGCGCATAAAAGCTTCCATTACTTTTAGGTGTGCATCGTCCATTTTTGGCACAGGGAGATAGTTTAAGAATTTATTAAGGCCTGCATTGATAAACATCAGTCCAAAAAGAAGGCAAATGATAAATTTTACTACTTTCATAATCAGGGGGTTTAAGATATTAAAAATAAGAAATTCTTTTCAAACCTGATTTTATTATAAAAAGCTTGAGTGGGAGGGGTGAAATATGTTTTCCTGGGCGCAGACCGGTATTGAGGATAGGGTACTTCTAATGTAGATGGTTTCTAATAAAAAGGGGCCAAGTCTCCGACTTGTACCCCTTATATTAAATTAACTTTCTCTTATCAAACTTCCATATTTTCTTTGATATAGTGGTATGCAGATGTTTAAATATTTTGGTTAAACAAAAATAAACCGAATTTTGAAAAGGTCAAGTAAGCAACTCATCGTTTAATATCTGATATGGACATCAAAGAACAAATCGAAAACTATATGACCGGCGAACCTCAACCAAAGCGCAGTGATATGCGAGGGTTGCACTACCTACCACGCTGCTGACTCTTTTTATTAAATCTTCCTTAGTTTTCTTTGGCTTAAGTTGATGCCAGGTTCAGTTTTATCTTGTATTGGTTCTATTATGCTTTACTGTGATTGCGGAATTTCAGTGTATTCATTGCGCCATGAGTGCGCGTTTTTTCTATAAAAAGGCGCACTCATGGCGCACTCACTGTGCACTCATGGCGCATTCATACAAAGCGAATATAGAGCCGTTTTTGGTTTTTGTCTTACCTTATTTTAGCTATACTGGTTATGGAATTATTTTGAAGGTTCAGGGTTATATTTCCGAATGTCTGGTGTTTCAAAATACCATAAATTGCATTCAAAGTTCTATTTTTCTGCTTAATTAACAAGTATATTTACAATTGAAAAAAGTCTAAATGACTATAAAACTAAACGATCAAATGAAGCTTGAACCCATACATAACGAAGAAATACAGACTTTAAG
>NZ_QAIL01000148.1 GCF_003061025.1 Pedobacter sp. HMWF019
GTTATACACTCTGATTGTTAACCAAATATTTACACTTAAAAACGAGTTCAGAATATGAAAGTTTTTTACCTCCTTAAGCCTTGTTTACTCCTGCTAATTGTCTTGTCAACTTTTGCAGCAAAGGCACAAACCAGCTCCTTAGCTGGAAGAGTATTGGATGAGACGGGGCTACCTCTTCCCGGCGCATCTGTTCAGATCAAAAGTTTGAATAAAAGTACAGTAACTGATGCCGCAGGGAAGTTTCGCTTAACAGGGCTTTCTAATGGTTCGTTTGAGGTAACAGTAAGTTATATCGGCTATACGCCAACGCTGCAAACGGTGTCTGTATCAGGAAATACGACTTCAGATTTTTCCGTAAAGCCAGATGCGCAAAACCTGAATGAGGTGGTGGTGATCGGTTACGGTACCGCAGAAAAGAAAAACCTTACGGGTTCCATTACAACAGTAAGTTCCAAAGATTTTCAAAAGGGACCCGCCACAACACCGGAGCAATTGATTCAGGGTAAAGTTGCTGGTGTAAACATCATTACCAGCAGTGGCCAGCCCGGCGTGGGAAGTCAGATCCGTATTCGCGGAGGCGCTTCGCTGAATGCCAGTAATGATCCTTTGATTGTTGTCGACGGTGTTCCATTCAGTGGTACAACGATTGACAATGCTCCAAACCCTTTGTCATTGATCAATCCTAATGATATTGAAACCTTCACCGTTTTAAAAGATGCAAATGCAACTGCGATTTATGGATCCAGAGCTTCTAACGGGGTAATCCTGATCACTACGAAAAAAGGTGGTTCCGGAGAACCGGTGATTAACTTCAGTACCAGTAACTCTATTGCCACAGTGGCAAAAAAAGTAAATGTACTGTCTGCTGATCAGATCCGGTCTTTTGTAAATGCAAATCCAACTGCAGAATATGCAACGGGTAAAACTTTTGTCGCTTTATTGGGTAATGCAAATACCGACTGGCAAAACGAAATCTATAGAAATGCCTTTTCAACGGACAATAACTTAAGTATGACGGGTAATTTTCATGGTGTACCTTATCGTATTTCAGGTGGTTACCTGGATCAGCAAGGACTATTGCTTACAGATAAATTTAGCCGTGCAACGGGTGGTATTACAATTTCTCCCAGGTTATTTACTGACCACTTAAAAATTGACTTGAATTTAAAAGGGGCCTTAACGGAATCCCGGTTTGGTAATTCTGATGCCATTGGTGCTGCACTGCAGTTTGATCCAACTCAATCTCCATACGCTACCAATCAGTATGGTAATTACTTTGAATGGTTAAGAGGCGATGGTAGTATAAATCCTAATGCCCCACGTAACCCACTTGGTCTGATCAATTTGAAAGACAACAATGGCAAAGCGCAAAGAAGTTATGGCAATGCGAAATTTGATTATTCCTTTCACTTTTTACCGGAATTGCATGCCAATTTGAATTTAGGCTATGATGTATCCAATGGTTCAGGAAGGATATTTGTTCCGGCCTTTGCTGCGCAAAGTTATTCGACCAACGGATCGATCAATCAATCTTTAAGTACAGCAAGTAATAAGGTTTCTGAGTTTTATCTTAATTATGCAAAAGATGTGGCCAGCATCCGCAGTCGTTTTGATGCAACTGCAGGTTACGGATATTACGACAATTCAAAAACAACCTATAGCTACACGAATTACAATGCGATAGGTGGTATTATAACTACGCCTAAATTTCCTTATTACGTAGACCGCAACAAGCTATTGTCTTATTATGGAAGGTTGGTTTATACTTTAGCAGACAAATATATTTTATCAGGAACCATGCGTGCCGATGAGTCTTCCAGATTTGCAGATGGTCACCGTTGGGGTTATTTCCCTTCAGTAGGTTTTACCTGGAAAATCAATGGTGAGAATTTTCTTAAAGAAAGCAAATCTGTATCAGATTTGAAATTGAGGCTAAGTTATGGTGAAACCGGAAATAAAGATGGTACCACTATTGGTGATTATAGTTACCTGGCTAAGTATTATGCAAACAGTACAACAGGCCAATATCAGGTTGGAGATAAGTTCTATGACTATTATGCACCTTCTGCATACGATCCGGATTTGAAATGGGAAACCACAGCGACGTATAACGCCGGGTTGGATTATGGGCTTTTTGGCGGCAGGATCTATGGAGCTTTGGATGTTTATTATAAAAAGACTAAAGATCTGCTAAGTACCATTAATATTCCTGTGGGAACCAACTTTAACAATACTTTGGTGACCAATGTAGGTAATATGGATGTTCGTGGTGCTGAATTCAGTTTAAATTTTGCTGCAATAAAGAGCGAAGACATTCACTGGGATTTCGGCTTTAACGTATCTTATAATAAAAGAAAAGTGACCAATCTTACCTTGAACCCTAATCCCTCAGGTAAAGTAGGTGCCGGTGATATTACAGGTGGTACAGGGGTGACTATAAAATATAATGCGGTTAACCAGATACCTGGAGCCTTCTTTGTTTACAAACAGGTTTATGACGGTAACGGAAAACCATTGGAAGGCGTATATGAGGATTTAAATGGAGATGGTGTAATCAATTCCAGCGATCAATACTTTTACAAATCTCCAGATCCAACCTTAACTACGGGATTTAACACCTCATTCAGTTATAAAAAATGGACTTTAAGCACTGCCCTCCGTGCCAGTTTTGGTAACTATGTTTACGATAATATTTCATCAAATTTTGGTGTCAGAAATAATATTATGAGCCCGGCAGGTGTCATTAATAATGCGGGTGTGGATTTCTTGAATACAGGTTTTACCAATAATCAATTTTTAAGTGATTATTATGTAAAAAATGCTTCATTCTTAAAGATGGACAATGTTGCACTGGCTTATGACGCAGGTAAGATATTCAGAAACAGAAACACGACGCTGCGTATAACGGCAAATTGTCAGAATGTATTTGTGGTTTCTAAATACAAAGGTGTAGACCCAGAGTTGACAGATGGTATAGATTATAAATTGTACCCTAGGCCAAGAACATATACGTTGGGTTTTAATGTTGGTTTTTAATTCAAGACAGAAATGAAAAATTCCTTTAAAATAATATTGACATCAGCTGTTTTACTGCTGTCTTTAAATGCATGTAAGAAAAACGATTTTAACTTAAAGCCAACTAATGACCTAACGGCAGATGTAGTGTATGCAACACCTGCAGGTTATAAAGCAGAATTGGTTAAACTATATGCAACATACGGATTGACAAGCCCTACGGGTTCTGATGATAGCGATATCGGGGGCTTGAATTCTGGATTTGCCGATTTCCTAAGATTGTTCTGGACTTCACAGGAGCTACCCACCGATGAAGCGGTGTGTGCCTGGGGTGATACCGGAATTCCAGAACTGGACAATTCTACCTGGAATGCTGATAATCAATTTTTGAGAGGATTGTATTCTAAAGCCATTTTGCAAATTACATTCTGCAATGAGTATTTACGCGAAAGTACCCCGGATAAATTGGCTAGCCGTAACATTACTGGATCCGATGCGACCAATGTGCAACGTTACCGTGCTGAAGCAAGATTCTTGCGTGCCTTCCAGTATTGGGTGTTGATGGATGCTTTTGGTAACCCACCATTTGTAACAGAGAATGACCCCATTGGAAAAACATCTCCAAAACAAACCACCAGAGCAGCGCTGTTCTCCTATGTAGAATCTGAGCTTAAAGCCATTGACGGTGATCTTGCAGATCCACGGAGCAATGAGTATGGACGTGCAGATAAAGGTGCTGAATGGGCCTTATTAGCCAGGTTGTATCTAAATGCACAGGTGTATACTGGAACAGCGAGATATACAGATGCAGTTACCTATTCAAGTAAGGTGATCAATGGAGGTTATAGCTTGAAAACGAATTATAAGGACTTGTTTCTGGCCGATAATAACGTAAACAATAATGAAACGATTTTGACGATTAACTATGATGGTGTACGTGGTACCAATTATGGCGGAACGACCTTTATTATTAATGCGGCAATCAATGCAGACATGAATCCTGCGTCTTATGGCGTGCCTTCAGGCGGATGGGGTGGAAATCGTACCCGCCAGAACTTGCCGGCTTTGTTCCCTGATCCGAATGGTACAGCGGATAAACGTGGTGTTTTCTTCGGCGATAAAAGTACAGTAGACGATATCGCTGTATTTACGGATGGTTTAAGGGTAACTAAGTTCAAAAATGTGACTTCAACTGGTGTAACACCTCCATCTTTAAATGGAACTTTCAGTTCATTGGATTTTCCTTTGTTCCGTTTGGCTGAGCAATACCTGATCTATGGTGAGGCAGTGATGCGTGGTGGTTCAGGCGGCAGCCAGGCTCAGGCTTTAACCTATGTGAACAATTTGCGCCAACGTGCTTATGGCAATGCTTCAGGAAATGTATCGGCGCTAACCGTTGACTTTTTCTTAGATGAGCGTGCAAGAGAGCTTTACTGGGAAGGACACCGTCGTACAGATCTTGTACGTTACGGTAAATTTACAGATGCAAGTTACTTATGGCCATTTAAAGGCGGGTCGAAATCTGGAGCAGGTCTTCCAGCTTACCGTAACTTATATCCGATCCCAGCTGCAGACCTGGTTGCAAATTCGAATCTGGTTCAAAACACAGGTTATTAATTATTCAATCAATAAAATATGAAATCAATTTTTTTAAAATCCATTTCCCTTGTTTTATTAACGATTGGATTATGGTCTTGTAAAAAGGATGAAACAAAGACGGTGTCTGATGTAAGTCCGGCAGGTACGCTTACTGCATCTGCAACAAGTTTGAATTTAGTTCAGGCCAATGCCACCAAACCGGCACTTACGTTGACTTTTCCTGCACCGACGGTTACCGGATATCAGATTCCTGTAACTTCGACCCTACAGTTTGCACTTGCAGGAACTGGTTTTAAAGTGACAAAGGAGATCGTGGCTACAACGACAACTTATTCTCCGACAGTGAACGATTTTAATACCATGTTGCTTGCACTTGGTTTAAAAATCGGGGTCTCAGGTCAGGTAGATGTGAGGCTGAAGTCAGTGCCCGCACCAAATGCAGTGACTTATTCTAATGTGATCACCATTACAGCGACGCCTTATCTGGCTTCTGCCTGGGTCTATGCTCCGGGTGCTTATCAGGGCTGGAATCCTGCAACTGCAGATAGTTTGGTTTCTTTAACCAGCAATGGTATTTATCAGGGTATTATTAATTATCCTGCTGGACAATTTGAGTTCAAAATCACACCAGCTAAAACCTGGGATGTTTCTTATGGTGATGGCGGTAGCGGTACTTTGAGTACTTCTGGAGGTAACCTAAATGCAGGCGTAGCAGGATCAAGATTGGTAACTGTGGATATGAACAAAAAGACCTGGACTATTGCGAATGCAGATTCATGGTCTATCATCGGCAGTGCAACACCTAAAGGCTGGGATGCAGATACGGATATGAAATTCATTAATGATGGCAAAGGTGGATATAAGATAACTGTTGACCTGGTTGCAGGTGAATTCAAGTTTAGACAAAACCATGCCTGGACAGTTAATTTTGGTGGTAGTATTGGAGCTCTGGTGCTTAATGCAGGTAATATTGCAGTTGCTGCAGCAGGAAATTACACCATTACTTTTATACCTGTTTATACACAACCCGTTCCAACC
>NZ_QAIL01000149.1 GCF_003061025.1 Pedobacter sp. HMWF019
AAAGTAGCACGTTCTCAATGTCCATTGTAACCCTACTATGATTCTTTTTATAATGCAGTGCGTTGTTTAAGAAATCTAAATTATTACAATGAAAAAAAGACTCTTTCAGTTTTTATTAGGGGGTATAACTATTTTTATATCACCTTTCGCTTTCTCACAGCAGACACCTTCAGTAATCCCACCATCTCCACAATCACGTTTATTTGAACGTTATGACGATGTAACAGTCGAGATGAACAAGGGATTGCCAGACATCAGTATTCCACTGTATGAGATCTCTATCAAAGGAATGAAAATTCCTATTACACTTCGCTACCAGGCCGGTGGGATCAAATACAAACAATTCGAAGGAGATATTGCCGCTGGCTGGATTTTAGATCCGGGTTATCGGGTAAACAGATCTGTTTACGGTAAAGAAGACGAAAAATATCAGATGGCGACAGGGAATCCAGCAGACCAGATGATGTTAAGAGATGGAGGTTACCCACGGGATAGATACTTATCCTCCTTGACCTTCGATTATTCCCCACCAAATGCTCCAGACCCAGAGGGATATGCATACTATGATGGGCAGTATGATCAGTTTTCCTATTCCCTGCCAAATGCAAACGGCCACTTTATCATCAAAAACAGAACAAGTGCCGCAACCGAAATGTTGGAAAAAAACAATCTGAAAGCGATATTTCCAAATTGGATAAGCCCAGGAACAAACAATGCCATCGGTGAGGTGAAAATGCTTGACCCAAGCGGCTTTGTATACAACTTTGGGAAATCATCCTCTAACGTACGTATAGCAGAACAAAGTGGATCTACTAACACGAGCTGGCCATTGATGGAAATTATTTCTCCCTATAATGAACAGATCAATTTTAGTTACACGACTACAAACGAGTACTACCGTAATAATCTGCACCAAAAGAAATACATGGTCAACGATGCACTGTTCTTTTCGGGGGGTAACCTATTTGCTCCGTCATCTACCTCAACAAATCAAATGGGAGAGGGATATAAAAACACATTTTTTGTCCAGGAAATTACAACAACAACAGAAGTGATCCGTTTTACCCGGAATACCAATAATTCTACCATTAACAATTTTCAACTCAGTAAGATAGAGGTATTAAAACGTGGTAGCCTGGAGCTGATCAGAACAATAGAGTTTGGATACACATTCAGTAATCCGCATAATTTGCTCAGTACAGTGACCATAAAAGATGCAGGAAATGCCGTTCAGCAGGTATACCGCTTCGACTATTATGATGGAGTAGACCCTGAATATTATTATGCGGACCAATGGGGGTATTACCATTCCGGAGGAAGCGGATATGGTGGTGGCGGAACCTATTTCCATAAAGAATATGAAAGTAGTCCATTTCAGTCGGAATCATACATTTATGGTTTAAGCCCCATTCAGACTTTTAATCAAAGTTACCTCAGGGAGCGCAATAAAAATGAAGGGAATTTTAGCTGTTATTCTCTAAAAAAGATCACTTTGCCAACTGGTGGGTGGCAGCAGTTTGAGTATGAGTCCAATCAATATCAGGATTATTCAGGTACTGTCACCGGTGGTGGGCTGAGGATAAAAAAAATATCCAGTTATGCCGGTACAGGAGCAACAAAGATTAAATTGTATAAATATGGTGTTGGTGAGAACGGATTGGGTATAGCAAGTTTTGCTCCAAATGCGAATCAATTTAGGAGCGAAACTGCTTCTATAACCTATGCCAGGTATGTAGATTTTGCCTATTATTTAATCGGTGGTCTTAACCGCGGGTTTTCTACTGAGCTTTCCGGAGATGTCTCTATCGGATCGGACTTTTTTGTTTCCTATCCTGAGATTGCCGTCTATGACTATGATGAGGCTGCCAATAAGTATAATGGTAAAATAGTTTATAACTATCAGACCAATTTTCCTGCTTATTATTCCGAAATGCACATGCCAAATTTCAATCACTACAATAGTAGTTTTTCGGGAAATGCAGGGATTTATGCCAATTCCTATAATTACTGGAATAAACCTTTGATGACTTCTTGCCGGACTTATACCTCATTGGTTAATGGTTTTAGCCTGGTCAAAGCTGAAGAGTTTAAATATGATGCCGGCCCAGTAGATGTATTTAATGGGCTCAAGACTGAACAGGTTGTGTTTGCGGATGGCAATTATGCAAATGGGAACACCAGTGCAAGTCCATACTGGCCTTATAATCTGACCAGTTCATTTTTTTCCTATCTGCCTTATGATATCAGTACCGGCATCGCCCTTTTAACAAAAAAAACAGAGAAAATGTATTATCCAACAGACTCTGTGGTAAATGTAATAACCTATAATTATAATACCGTCAATCAGTTGTCGAAAGAAACCAGGACTTCCAGTAAGGGAAGCCCTATAGAAACTACTTATAAACGACCTACAGATAAGGTCAGTCTGAGTGAGGATCCAACGGGCATTTACCAGAATATGGTGACATCAAATGTGGTTGAACCGGTTGTCGATGAACGTCAGGCCCAGAATGGCATTCAATCGAGCCTGGTTACCAACAGTTATTATAGTCCTTTCTCAAATCTGTATGTTCCTCAATACATGTCTATACAAAAGACTCAGGGTGCAGTTCCTCAAAAAATCATCTATTATCAGTACGATAATAAAGGTAATCCACTTTCTCTCTCTCAGGAAAATGGCGTAAAAATCAGTTATGTCTGGAGCTATAATTCTAAATATCCTATTGCTGAAATTAAGAATGCAGACTATGCGACCATAGAAACTTTATTGGGAGGAAGTGCAGCTGTAGCCGCTTTTAGTAGTCTGGCAAATCCAGACAAAACCGCAGTCGATAACTTTCTATTACCTCTAAGAAACAATCTTCCGCAAGCATTTATTTCCAGCTATGTATATCAGCCGTTAATCGGAATGACCAGCCAAACAGATGCTAAGGGCCAGACAACCTATTATGAATATGATTCATTTCAACGTTTAAAGACCATCAAGGACCAAAACGGAAATATCATTAAGAACACAATCTATCATTATAAACCATAAGCGCTCCAAAATGAAAAAGTACTTATTATATTTTATAATATTTGCTGTTTTATATCTAAGTGAAACAGAATTGCAGGCGCAAAGCCTATCCATCAGTTATCCATCACCCCAAAGCCCGCCCCTGTGGGATAGCTTTGGGG
>NZ_QAIL01000150.1 GCF_003061025.1 Pedobacter sp. HMWF019
GTAATAACACTAAATAAAAAATGTTTTTCATAAAAAAGGCGCTAAACTGGCACTAAGTAAATTACATGTTTTTATTCCAAAAAATAAAAAAATTTGTACGTATTAAAAAAAACTTTTCTACCTTTATGCCCGAGAGCGTTAATTTAATGAAAAGGGGCCGAGTCGCTAGACTTCGGTCCTTTTTCTATTTATACAACAGCTAAATCCCCGCATCCAATTACACCAATACTTAGTCGTCGATCACCTAAAGGGATTGATTTTTGTTGTAACTCGACTACGCTATAATCCCCGGGACGATGAAAACACTTTGGAAATATTTAAAACCTCACAAAAAACTTATTTTCTTCTCTCTTCTTTTAGCCGGAGCAGCCCAACTACTCAGCCTCGTCGACCCTTTAATCTTTGGAAAAATTGTAGACAATTATGCCAGTAACCCTAAAGGCCTTTCAGAAAAGGAACTTATCCAAAATGTATTGTACTGGCTGGGCATTGCAGTAGTCATTGCCCTGCTCTCCAAATTTTTTAAATCTTGCCAGGAATTTCTCACCCGAAAAACCGTTGCACAATTCGGTATGCATATTTTCAACGATGGTCTGAAACAAACCCTTCGCCTCTCCTTCCAGGAGTTTGAGGAGAATAGAAGCGGGACTACTTTATCCGTATTGCAAAAAGTAAAAACAGATGCAGAACGTTTTGTTAACTCCTTTATCAATGTACTTTTTTCGTCTCTGGTAGGTACTGGTTTTCTACTTTGGTATAGCATCAGCAAAAACTGGATGCTTATCCCTGTTTTCTTTATTGGCGTAGTGGTACTTGGTTCTCTGACAGGATTGTTATCCAGAAAAATCAAGACCGTTCAGCGTCAGATTAACCGGCAAACGGATGCACAAGCCGGAGTAATCACCGAAAGCCTGCGCAATATAGAATTGGTTAAAAGCCTTGGATTAACCTTTCCCGAAATCAGACGTTTAAATGAACAAACCCTAAAAATATTCAAACTGGAGATGTTTAAGGCAAAGAAAGTAAGTCTGCTTTCTTTTTTACAAGGAGCAACCTTAAACATTCTCAAACAGTCCATCTTATTTATCCTTCTTTGGCTAATTTTCCGGAAAGTACTCAGTACAGGGGAATTAATCGCCATGCAGTTTATTTCAACAGCCATTTTTGGACCACTACAAGACCTGGGGAATATGATCCTGCAATACAGGGAAGTGGATGCCTCCATCCGAAATTTCGACAAACTCATGAATAAGCCCACAGAACGCCGACCGGAAAACCCTATAGCTATCGGCCCGTTGGAAAGCCTAAGCTTTGAAGATGTTGTCTTCCGCCATAAAACAGCCGATTACAATGCTATAGATAACATCTCTTTTTCGGTTAAAACAGGGCGAACTATTGCTTTTGTAGGGCCCTCCGGCTCTGGAAAATCAACCCTTGTTAAATTACTTGTAGGCTTGTATACTCCAGTAGAAGGCAAGATTTTCTTTAATGATGTTTATTCTACTGATCTCCGATACAACCCTTTAAGAAGACAGATTGGCTTTGTCACCCAGGATACCCAGCTATATGCCGGAACCATTAAAGAAAACATGCTTTTTGTTAAACCTTCTGCAACTGATGAAGAAATCAGTGAAGCGCTCCGAAAAGCTTCTGCTTCTGGATTAATTGCAAAAGCCTCGCATGGTGTAAATACGATGCTGGGAGAAAATGGCATGAAACTTTCCGGAGGAGAGAAACAAAGGATATCCATCGCACGTGCTTTATTACGTCAGCCCAGGCTACTAATTTTTGACGAAGCAACCTCTGCACTGGATTCCCTAACCGAAGAAGATATTACCACCACCATTCGTGAAATTTCTGCTAGCCGGGAGCAAATGACCATCCTAATTGCACACCGCTTATCTACCGTGATGCATGCCGATATCATCTATGTACTGGAAAAGGGAAAAATAGCAGAAACAGGCTCTCATGATGACCTACTGCTTCAAAAGGGGCTATATTATGCGATGTGGCGACAACAAGTGGGAGAAAGAAGGTTGCGGCCAGAAATAACACATTGATAATCTGGACATAAGACTTATCCATATTGAAGGCTTAATGATTGATTATACGGTATCCGATACCTGGATCTATCATTTGCTTTGTAAATTTGTAGTGTAAAATTCGCACAATACTTTCTAAATACAGATTTTTTTGCTTCCTTTGCGTCTTATCAATAATAAGTCTAAATAAATTGAAGGCACTTTTACTATTCGCTGCTCTCCTTTATACTTCCGCTTTTGCCCAGAAAAAACAAGTTTTTGTTCAAGGTAAAGTAATTGATTCAAAAAACAGACCCATTGAATTTGCAACAATTCAGGTCAGTAACGGAAACTTCAATACCTACACCGATGCATCGGGATTATTCAGTATCCCCGAAAAGCTATTTACCACCGATTATGTTACCATATCCATTTCCTTTACCGGAAAGCAAAGCTTAATCCAGCTGATTAGAAAAGCAGATTTTCCTCATAATTTCGTACTGCTTGACCAGAGTTTGACCTTAGATGAGGTTAATGTATCTGCGCGGCGAACAAATAGTAACACCTCCAATTCAGCCATTACTTTCGATCGCCAAGCCATTGAACAGGTACAAGCCTACAGCCTTGCCGATATCATGAACAATCTTCCAGGCAAAAGAATGTCCGCCCCGGATTTACAATATCTTCAAAGCATAACCTTAAGGTCTGCTGCAACAGCAAAAGATCCTGTTCAGGCGGCCAATAATGCATTGGGGGTAGCTATTTATGTTGATGGTTTCAGACAGGCCAACGATGCCAATATGCAAACCAGAAATGTAGGATTACGCGGCATGATTGGCGGTGCTATAGGGAACAGAAAAGATCCAAATGTAGGCAGTCCTTCTTACGACGCTCCTTTTGGTGGATTAGACATTCGGAATATACCAGCCGATAATATTGAAAGTATCGAAGTCGTTTCAGGAGTTGCATCGGCAAAATATGGTGAAATTACAGACGGAGCAATTATCATTAACCGTAAAGCAGGAAAAACCCCTTATGAATTCAGTATGAGGTTAAATGGAAGTTCTACGAATTATTCCATATCAAAGGGTTTATATCTTGGAGAAAAAGCAGGTGCGCTAAATTATAATTTCAATTATCTAAACAGCATTCAGAACCCGACAGACAACTTGAAGAACTACAAACGTTATACCGGTGGCTTAATGTGGAGTACCTACCTGATATCCGGACTTAAAAACACCCTGTCTGTGGATTATAGTTATAAAATCGATAATGCAAGAATAGATCCGGATGATGACCGGCAGGAACAGACTTATTCTATCGATCGAAAATTCTCTTTCAGCAATAGATCTGTCTGGCAAGTTAACAAACCCTATTTGCAAAACATCTCCTTTGGCACCAGCTATGATATCGGTTATTCTAACAGTTACACTCAGTATTACATGAACGGTGCAGTAAAGTTGATCGCAGATAAAGACACCACCGGCATTTATGAAGGTTATTATGGCCCAGGCAACTATTTTGCCATCGATCATATTATTGGAAAACCATATAATTTTAGTACAAGTGTTGATCTCAACAATCAATTTAATACAGGTAAGATCAGTCATAGTCTTTCTCTGGGGTTCAACTATTATACCTCTGGAAATAATGGGCAAGGAATTATCGCTGATCCAAATACCCCTCCTATCGGAATAGGAAGCGGCTCACTCAAAAGCGAGAGACCTTATCGATTTGATTTACAAGGCACAATAAACAACTTTGGTTTTTATTTACAGGATCAGGCCCGGTATAAATTATTTAACAGGATCCTTACAACCAATCTGGGAATGAGATATGATTTACAAAATGGCTATGCCAGTATACAGCCCCGCATCAACACCAGTTACCAAATTTCCAGCAAATGGGCAATCAGGGCCGCGTATGGCATTTCCACAAAAGCACCTGGCATGGCACAACGCTATCCGGCCCCAACTTATTTCGACATTCCTCTAATCAATGCTTATTATGGTTCGGTTAACGAAAGTCTTTATCTGGTCTATACGCAAAAAAATGTTCACGACAACAGTTTTCTAAAACCTTCGCTTTCTACTCAGTTTGAACTGGGTGCCTCAGCCGATTATGGTTTTATCAATACTTCTGTATATGGCTATTTAAAAAAGAACCGGGATGGTTTTAATACGGCTTTGAACTATATTCAGTTGTTACTTCCTGAATATAGTTTCACCAAACCAGAAGGCGGAAAACCTGTATATCAGCAAACCGGAACTTTTAAAATGTATAGCGGTTTAAGCGAAAGTTTAATTAACAATGCCGCCCAATCAGACAATTATGGAGTAGAATGGTTTTTAAGCACGAAAAAAATTGCTGCAATCCAGACTTCTGTAAACATGAGTACTTCATTCAGTTATTCCAGATCTAATGATCTTGGCTATTCTATAGCCGAGGCCGGGCAAAGTTTCAGAGAACAAGGCCGTCCTGCCTGGTATGGAATATATGAAGCCACCAAATCCTCTAATCTGGATATTACCACTAAGATCACTACGGACACTCATATTCCAAAGTTAGGCTTTGTTGTATCCTTATCGGCAGATATTTATTGGAAAAATCAATCTAAAGTCTTGGATAAAAATACTGAACCAATCGCATACCTGGATAAAAATTACCAATATCATCCGATTACAAATTTTGATCCGGACAACTACGATTACGGCTTTCTTGCTACTGCACCAAGCAAAGCAACTAACATTTCCAATCCACCTTTCGTATATACCAATCTAAGCCTTCGTATCGCCAAAGAAATGAAAAAAAAGATTCGTATCGCGGTATATGCTTATAATTTTCTGAACATCATTCCTCAATACTACAATAGCGTAACTAATAGTTTCAGCACCTACAACAGTCCAGTAAATGTAGGTGGCGAGATCTCCTTTAAATTTTAATTCCTTACCAATCATGAAAAGATTCTACTCCTTTTTAGCCATTCTGCTAATGACCGGCATGCTCTCCTGTAAAAAAAATGACAACTCAGATATGGATGTGAAACCTGTTACGGTGAGTTTCAAATTCAGCTACGATGTGGATAATGCTTCTTTAGGTTTAAGCCTGGAAAAAATCCAGGTAAAACTCACTAACCTAACCACCTCACAGGTCTACAATGCCGTTACCGGAGCAGATGGTATTGCAACATTCAAAAACCTTGCACCCGGAAATTACGACATCAATTCGACGCAAACACTTACTGCGCCCGATTATAATGAAAAAGCCGGTACAAATTTAACAGAGTCAATTGTATTTAACGGCACCTTAAACCGCCAAAGTTTAACTAAAGATGAACAGCGCAGCATCACCTTAAAAACCGGTAGAGTTGGCGATCTGGTCATCAAGCAAATATACTATGCAGGATCCAATGTTACTAAGGGAGCTGTTTTCAGAGATCAGTTTGTTGAAATCTACAACAATTCGAGTGAAGTGATCTACGCAGACAGTTTATATTTCGGTCAGGTACAAAATGTGGCTTCTGTAGCAACAAAAATTGATCAAAATAAGGGTTTCTATTTACCAGCTGGTCAATATGACTGGACTAAATCTATCAAAATGAATAATACAAAAGCCAATACAGACTACGTATATATGACTACATTGTTTATGATTCCAGGAACCGGAAAACAATACCCAATTGCACCCGGAAAAAGCATCATCATTGCGGCCACTGCAATTAACCACAAATCCCCTTTTGTTGGTGCGGATGGAAAAACGATTAGTGTACAAGATCCTTCCCTAACTGTCGATTTAAGCCAGGCAGACTTTGAGGTTTACCTGGGTGATCAGGAAGGCATCAGTCCCTTGGCTTCTGACGTTGATAATCCACTCGTACCCAATATGAAAGTTGTAAGCACCGGAGGAAACCGGGATTTGGTAATAGATGTACTTGGAAGAGATGGAATTGTAATCTTTAAAACAAACGAAGATCCAAAAAAATGGCCTTCTTACCCTACTCCAGATGTCACCCAAATCATTACAACCACCAAAATGTATATTCAAGTACCTGTTAACATCATTATTGATGGTGTAGGATTGCAACATACTGTACCAGCAAGCAGAATTCCAAAATATATGAATGACACCATAGACGCTGGAGAAACTTATGTGACCGCCGGAAGCTACCAATCGCAGTCTGTTGTCCGTAAAACCAACAAAACAGTTAATGGCAGAATTGTACTTAAAGACACTAATAATTCCACGAATGATTTTGGAACGCTCGGCAAAGCCGACCCATCCAAATCAGCTTCTTCTTTTATCAATTAATATCAAATGAGATTTTTAACCTCAATAATGATGTTCATGCTGCTGTCGGCAGGTGTGTTAGCTCAAGTGCAAACACCTGCTGACAGTGTGTATTTTTTAATGCAAAATAGCCGGATACTATATATTACACAGCAAAACCCGGCCGCACTAATCAACTCCGACATTAAAAATACCAGTACTATTGCTCTAAATTACAATAACCAGAGCGGACATTTCAGAACGACCCAGACAGCAGAAAATGGCCGCGAAATTTCACTAACCGCCAGCGGAATAAATACGCTAGGTCGTTTTAAAGTATCAGGTTATTTTAACTTTAAGCGTACCTGGCAAGACAGCTTATCATGGACTTTACAAGGACTGCCCGATCTGGCTACACCGTATTACTTTGCTGCTGGAAAAGCGGGCAGCTACCAAAGAATAAACTATAATTTCGGTGGCTTGCTAACCTATAATCTGATTAATAACCAGCTCTATATAGGCTCAGGCATTGATTATCTGTTCAATACCGCCTCCCGGAATACAGATCCAAGGCCTTCAGTGCAAACTTTTAATCTAAACTTAAGCCCAAATCTGACCTATAAAATAGGCAGTCAATCTATTGCTGCAAGATTTATATATAGCTATGGTATAGAGAACAATAAAGTTTCCTTCAAAAGCACGCAGTACAGGAATCAGAGCGGAACGGAATATCCAGATCGAATAAATTATCTGATCATGGGATATGGTCTCTTGCAAGGGCAATTTGGCGTAGCCAGGATGAGGCGTGAATTAAAGGACAATGGCTACGGTTTGAATTATGCCCTAAAAACTCAATCTGCTTATCTCAATGCCGACTTTAGTTATGTACGCCATATAGAAAAAAATATGGAATCACTGGAAAATTCTGCCAATACAAAGCCATATGGCACGTTTTACCTGAATAATTATCAAGGAAGCTTTCTTGTAGGTTTACATAGCACAAATATAGACCACCAGCTCTATGTAGATGTTTTATTGCAGAATGGCTCTGACCTAAACATCCATGAATTTCAAGGAAAAGTGAATTACAAATACTCCCAGAAGAAAGCCAGTTTCTCTTACACCGTACTTAAAAAGAGTACTTCTTCTTTACAAACAGAGTTTGGCCTCAACGCCACTTACAATAAAATTGACAAAAAAGACATCAGTTCCAGCATTTCTTCAACGTTCGGTTATATCCAGCCAGGCATAAGCGGTGCTCAATACAAAAGGTTTAAAGACAAAAGTAAGCTTTCTGTTATGCTGAATCCCGCTATTCGTGTACCCGTTGGAAACACAGCAAATTCAGCTGCAGACAGTAATGTCTTTTTTAACGAGATTGTTTATCCAGACTTCAACTACTGGTCTGCTACTGCAGGTGTACTCAGTTTTACCTCTAAATATATTACGCCACTTTTATTCAAGGGAATATGCAGCGGCTTTTCTTTGAATGCAGTTTACACCCAGGAACTTTCTGAAGCAAAAAAAGTGTATACCAATTCCTTCCAGCCCTCTAAAAACAGGCTCGATTTTACATTTAGTTTCAATCTCTATTTTTAATCAATGAAAACAGATGCGGTTATCTATTAATAGCCACAGCAGAGTGCTATTCAGTACCGAACACTATGACTGTTCGTATTCGAACAGTCATAGTGTAAAAACCACCTTTCAATAGCACCAAGCTGATTTTTATCTTTTTGGCACAACAATGGACTTAGGGGAGATAACAATTAGAAATCACATGAAAGCAATTCTATTCTTCCCAGCCTTACTCATCACCCTTCATACTGCGGCACCCGAAAATTGTCAGGAAAAAAAGACCTGCACTTCAATTACCGTTTCTGCCAAGTCTGCAGTTTCAAAAGGTAATTTATCAGGAGAAGGATGCATTCCCGGTTGGATGCTGAATATATTCCACAATCTCGGTCCTCAGGGGTAAATTATTTACCCGAGCCAAAGTGATAAGTAAGCCGTGCAGCAACATGATTTGGTGCATTGTCAAATTTAACGGCTAAATCAAAACCACCTGGAAGAACCAGTCCAATACCCGGCGACCAGACAAAAGAGCTCCCTCCTTGTGTATCAAGTGCGATCCCAGCTTCTCCTTCTACATAGAAACGACTTAGAAGAAAGTACCTCAAGCCAGCTTTAACAGGGATAAGAGTAACATTTTTTTCATATCCCTCTCCCATAATAAAGTCAGGCAAAACACCCGCCTTATACTCCGGTGATTTGAAATGTATCACGCCAGCATTTACAAAGACATTTAGACGGCTAATAATTTTCTTCTGCACTTCAAATCCAGCGTTTATAGTAAATCGGGACCCCAAAGTTGTCGTCATACCCGGGGCAACATAAGCACCAAAAAGTATTGGCTTTTCAATTAACGCTGTACGAGAGCTGTAAGAATCTGATTGTTGTGCTTTGATCTTTAAAGTAAACAAGCATATCAACATTAATACTAAAATTTGTTTTTTCATTTCTATAGTTTTATAGGAAGACAAGTAACATGACTTATACCTCCACTATCCTCTGAATTAATATATAAACTGTATCTTTTAGTTCTGTCTTGCTTGTCTTTCTAAAAGTCTAAGTATCACCCAGGCTCCTATTAAAGCTGGAATAAAGAGTAAAAACGACCGCTGCAGTAAAGTAAAAACAGGAATCATTGCGGCGGGGATAATCCTTACGAAAAGGATACCAATACCGGCTTCCGCAAAACCGCTCCCGCCCGGACTTGGCGCAAAATAGATCATAAATTGGATCAGGATCTGAATGCTGATCACCTCTGACAGGGAAACATGTAGTCCAAGCCCTAATAAGATCACATACTGCATCGTGTATTTATTGAGGTAAAGCAATGTTGTCAGTACCAGCGCCAGCGGAAATAGCAATGGATTCTGTTTCAATAAAACACTGCAGATCCGTTGATAGCGCAAGATACTTCGGCTGGTTTGTACAGACCAGCCTCTTAACTTTCTTTTTTTTGCCGGAAAAATCCCTCCTAAAACTACTGCAATTTGTTTGATCATGCCTGCAAGTAAGAGCGGTTTGCCAAAGGCGAGCAAAAAAACCACTAGAAAGAGGCCAAATACGCCAAAACCATATTTTAGTAATGTGGTCATCATCCCTCCTTCAAGCCCGGTATGGTCCATCGCCAGTAAAGCGACAAGCCCAGCCAGAGGCATAAAGATCAGCGTCGCACCCATATTGATCAGGCTTACAATAAAGCCGTCGAGCAGTTTTACTCCGTGACGATAGTATATATACAACTGACCTGGTCCGGCGCCGCTATGGAAAGGTGTTACCGCTCCCATAAACATATTGGCCGTATTTGCTTTAAAACTCACCATAGCAGGAAGCCCTGGATAGAGTTTTCGTATAAAAATGTGGTTTCTCCACCCCCCAAGCATGAGGTCTATGGCCACCATGAGCAGGCATAACAGGATATATCCCACTCTGATCTGCAATACCGAGGCTACAAAACTGCCGGTATGGTGATAAAAAAATACAAAAGCCAGTCCGGCAATGGTAATTAAACTCAACAAGAGCGATCCTTTAATCAAGGTTTTCCTTTTAAATAACGTATTGAAATCTTTTTCTATAGTTGCCATTTCTTAAAAATTTAGATTAATGCATCCCCGCAATTTTCGGGAATAGGTTTACCCATCCATTTTAATAAAGTAGGGAACAAATCTGCTGTGCGTGTGGCATGGTCTGCCCAGCCTTGCTGGTTACAGACCATAGGAACCACCATATGTTCTTTTCTTAGAGATCCATGTGACCCTTTATGTTCCGGAAATTCCCAGGTGCCCCGAAGGTCATAGCCATTCTTTGCACTAATGATCAGGTCGCCCGCCCTTTTGCTTTCAAAAAGCTGACTGATCTGCACCATGGCATCAGGATATTCACGATGAAAAGTAGCTTCAAGTGCTGCTCTAGGGCTGTTGCAATGCAAGTCGCCCAACCCAAGAGGATCCCCTGTAAGGGGATGATATTCAAACTGCTGACGGTCACTAAAAACTGTCGCAGTACCTGCACCGTTCTCCACAATATATTCCTTCTCCTTTATGCCTCTGTAAATGGCAAAATCGACAGCCTTTTCTCCCAGCAGACTTTGTATCCGTTCCGCTCCAAAATGATCTTTAAGCCCCTGCTGGTTTAGAGGCTGACCACCTGGGTGATTTAACAGATGAATACTTCCAAACGAGTTCCCGGAGATCATTACCGCAGATTTCGGGTTTGACGTCCATAGGATTGGGTGGCTCAGGGACTTTAATCCCTGATCAGTCATCCAGCTGGCCAGGTCAAGATGCGTATGCGTTGGTGTCAGTCCGTGGTCTGAGGTCAACAGGAAAAGAGTATCCTCCCACCAGCCTTTCTTTTCCAGAAGATTTCTCACTTCCCCCAGACTGTTGTCTGCTATTTTATACGCAGCAATGGTTCGGTGATCGCGGACATGGTGGTAGTGTGAATCCCAGTCAACGCTGGGGAAAACAGCAAACAAGAAGTCCAGGTCCTTTCCACTGTTCAACAATTGCATAATGCGTTCATGCCCCTGTACATCTACCGGATGGTGCCGCTTAAGGAAATGCGCTCGAAGGTATAACCATGACTTTCCCTTTTTCCCAAGATCATGATCATCGGGCACATTTCTGGTGATCATATTGTACAGGTTATAGGATTCTCCCATTAACTCCAATAGCGTTGGCCGATCTGAAGGCATGTCTGTATTAAATAAACTGGCCTGCGGACCACAATACGTACGCACAGCTGCTGTACTCCAGCGGTTTTCTTTAAAAGCCTTTTTATCAAACCACCGGATTCCCGGGATATTCATCGGCCCGGGAAATTGTCCGGTAAGAAATGGAAGATATGCCGGTCCTGTAGTAGAGGGGAAACAGGTGGTTGCCTCTCTATATCCCCCTTCGGCCTTAATTTGTGCAAGGTTTGGTAAATGCCCTTCTTTCAATAATTCGCTCAAAACATCAGGCCTCGCTCCATCCAATAGATAAAAAAGGACTCTTTTTTTAGCTTTCATCATGTGCATTGTTTCCATAAAGACAGGCCAGCCTCTCTTTACCTCCACTGCAAAAATAAAAACTACTTTAAAGATGGCATTTCATTACTTACTGAGCGGAAATTTATAGGATAGTTTTACTGCAAACTGTTTTGCGTTGGTAACGCTCCTGACATCTTCATAACGAACCTGCAGGCCAATTCGAGAAGAGAACTGGTAGCCTAAGTTTGGCATATACAAGAATGAACTTCGGGCATGACTTAAGCCCAGGCCAGGATCAATTCCCCTACTTGTCAGAAATGCGAACCCCAAATCTCCGCCTATATAAAACTTGGTACCGATCATTTTTCTTATCCCTGCTTTTAGGGGGATTATACCAAAGGAGGGATACATCCAGGCAAGTACATTTTGCGTGCGATCGGAATAGGTAAAATGGGTGTAACCGGTTGTAAAAAGTCCATAAAAACTTTCATCAAACCTCTTTTTAACGCTGATTTCCGTACCAATCGCAATGGTATATGGATAATTAATGGGCTTGCCTGCGCTCAGGCCAACTTCCATTTCCCAATCTGCCGACGATAAAACTTCTTGCCGGGCCGCAGCGCGAAAAGCACTGTTAAAGGCAATTCCAGCTTGCCAACCTAGCCAATTTCTGAAGTGCTCGTCTATCGGGTAAGTAGCAGAATATTCTGGAAGGTTGGCAAGGTTTTGGTAACCTTTTACGTGAAAACCACTATTTGCAACATACCGGTTGAGTACCGGTCCGGCAAAGATAGAGAGCTTTTTAGACAATGCGATATTCAAACTGCCATGAAGCCGCATCCATCGATCATCCCAGACGCCACCGCCATTTGCCAGTAAGAAATCAGCCTGAAGATCCGCAAATAAAGGACCTGCAATTTTCAGCCGGGTACCCAACCCCAGTCCTACTACATACTGTCTTTCGTTTGCAGAGATATTACTTCCTATAATTAGCGCCGTATACAGCCGTTTACTACCGGTTTTTAATGTGGTTATGGCATTCATCTCTCCCGTTGCTGAATAAGAAACGGAATAAAAGCCATTCCTGATGATGTTGATCAAACCAATACTTAGTCCGGATGAGCTGTCGGCTACATTGACCAACCCGACCTGAACACCCTTTAGATTTCCCGCAGAATTGTTTAGCGCGCTGATCTGTACTCCTCTAAGTGTACCTTCAGTACTGTTGATAAAACCTGCAGCTTGCAGCCCATTCATATCACCGAGGGTACGGTTATTCACTCCCGCCAGCTGTAAGCCTCTTGCCGTACCACCGGTGAGGTTAAAGATACCGGCCATCTGGAAATAACGCATATCCATTTTATTGATGTTAAATACCCCCGCCATCTCTACCCCTTCCACACCGCCGGTATAGCCGCCCGTAAGGTTCAAAGAAAAATTGTTGATCACCTGCGGACCCATCATTCCCCTGGTACTCACATCAGGTGCGACAGAAACCTGGAAAGGGCGGTTGGCAAAAAAACCGGTAATGTTCAGGCTTTGGAATTTCTTTCGCGCAGAGATCAGGGCATTCCCAAATCCCGTATGTTCCACATTGCTGTTACTGAACATGGATTTATCCTCTTTATCATTTTTGCCCCGGAATACCGATATAGTTTCCAGAAAAAAGATGGTAGTATCCCGGTAGCCTTGTTTACTTAGGGTAATGCCGGTACTTAGCTGACCATTGCTCCGCAGCCGCAAGCGGAAATAACCGTGCTCATCTGTTAAAGTTGAAACCAGTTTCAATTTCTCATAGACACTGGCATTCTGCAGCCGCTCCCCACTGGCCTGGTCAACCACGATTCCGCTGATCGAAAACAAATTGTTGCCGCTCACGATATCGGAGGTGATCATTCCTAGGTGCTTTAAAGCACCTCGTATGACAATAAAGTGCCCGCTTTCCAGGTAATCTACTTTTCGGCGGATGATCCGTGTCAATAGAACAGAAATCGGCATATTTTTAACGGAAATACTCACAAGGCTGTCCTGCGGGAGGATCAGCCCATTGTAAGAAAAACTAAAACCACCTTTTGAAGCGATTTGTTCCAGTACTAAAGATAACCTGCGTTCTTTAACCTCCAAGTTGATCTCTTTCTGCAGTAAATTTTGTGCATTTGCAACTGTACAAAACAGGGTTAAAAAGAACAGTGTTTTGTAAAAGTATTCCCTCATCCTATTTAATTAAACGGATTTCTGTTCCTTTTTTATCTACCCTAAGTTGAAAAGTTTGGGCAATCACGTTCAAAATATCGTCCAGAGACTCATTTTTAAAGGTCGTATTTAGCGGAAGGTTTCTTAAATTTTGGTCAGGGATAACAATATTGACCTTGTAAACTTCATTTAAAACCTCGGTCATACGCCAAAGTGGTGTGTTCTTTGCCACAAATTCCCTGCTCCTGTAATATTGGTATAACAGGTCTGTGTTTCCTTCTTTTAGAAGCTGCCCTTCGGCACCAAGTAAAAGTCTTTGTCCAGGAAGCAACCTCCATGATTTTCCTGCAGCAGAAACTTCCACTTTACCTGTTTCCACAATAACCTCCGTATTTTTATCGATCAGTTTCACATTGAAAGATGTGCCCACAACCCTTATTATGAGCAGATTCGCATCGATAAGAAAAGGCTTGTTTTTATCCGGGCTCACCTTAAAAAATGCCTCACCCCTTGCCAGTTTTACCACCCGTTTATTTCCTTTAAACTTTTCCGGATAATCGAGCAGGGAATTTTTGTTCAGCGTGACCACCGAACCATCCGCCAGCCTTGTTTCCGCTACATTTTCTGTAGTAATGGCTTGCATGCTTTCCGTATGCCCAGGATAGAACTGATGCCATAATGTACCACCTGCAGCACAAATACAGATCAGGATGGCGGCAATTTTAAGCCATAAAATCGACCGGCCAGTTTTTTGATGGAGTTCAGCTTTATCCTTAAGCCTGCTCAAAGAAGCTTGCGCATCTATGGAGGTATGCTGCATTATATTTTTCGTGCTATCCCAGACAAATACCAGCCCATCCAGCCGTTTCTGATGTTCAGCATCTTCGGCTGCCCATTGCAGGATCATGCTTTTTTCCTCCGGGCTGCATTCACCTGCAACGTATTTAATGAGTAAATCTTCTTTCATAGCCTTACGTTTTAAAGAAAAACCAGAACAACAGCGGTAAATAATCAGCGAGCTGTACCTTTAATCTTTTGAGTGCCTTAATCATATGTTTTTCAACTGTTTTTATCGAAATACCCAATTCCAAAGCAATTTCAGCGTATTTTAGTTCTTCGAAACGGCTTAGCTGAAACACTGTGCGGCACTGTTCCGGCAAACTATTGATGGCCCGAAAAATCAACTGCTTCAATTCTTTTTGCTGCACCGTTTCTTCTCCTCCGTCGTAGCCCTCTTCCGTTATCGTTTGCTGCTGGTGTACAATCCTTACTTTCTGATGGCTCAGATGATTCATACATTCATTATGAACCGCCCTGTACAAGTAGGACTTTAAAGAAGAAATTTGCTGCAGTTTAAAAGGTTTTTCCATGAGTTTTAAGAATACATTATGTACCATATCTTCAGCCAGAACATCTTCCTTCACAAAACTAAAGGCATATGCCTGAAGCCCATAGAAGTTGTCCAGGTAAATCTGATCAATTGAAGGGATTACACTTTCCAAATAGTTTTATTTAAAGAATACCGTTTATTTAACCTAAAGACAGATTACAATGAACTTACCTCCACTTCAGAAATAAGTATTTTTTATTAGAACTCTGAAACCACAACTTCAGCATCGGGATTAACCTTACTCCTGTGCATATTCCCCCAATCAGACATTGCCTTTAACATGGGTTTCATACTTAATCCTAGTTCAGTAAGTTCATACTCTACCCTTGGCGGAACCACAGGATATACTGTCCGCTTCACAACCTGATCTGCCTCCAGTTCCCGCAACTGAGAAACTAACATTCTTTCTGAAATCTGCTCTATGGAATTTTTAAGATCACTATACCGCATAGTTTGATGAACCAACCTACAAAGTATCGCAGGTTTCCACCTGCCACCCAATACCGACAAAGAGTAAGCCATACCACAACTGTCGTTGATCTGCTTTTCATTAATAGCGTTTGTAGAAGATTCCTTTCTCATTTCTTACCTTTTTGTTAGTACCTGACAATTCAATGCATACCTGCAAATGTAAATATAAGCCTATACTTTTGATCAGAATTAATATATAAACATTATGAATCGTTTAGAAAACAAGATAGCATTCATCACCGGCGGTGGCCGTGGAATGGGTGCTGCCATTAGCAAAAGACTCGGCGAAGAAGGCGCAACAGTAGTTTTTACTTATTCGAAATCCAAGAAAAAAGCGGAAGAAGTTGCTGCTAAAATTAACGAAAAAGGAGGACATGCCCGAGCCGTTGAAGCAGATAGCAGAGATCCTAAAGCCTTAAGCAATGCCATTCAGAAAACCATAACCGAACTTGGCCGAATCGACATACTGATCAATAATGCCGGCATTTATGTCGGGAAGGAATTTGAATCACACACATTGGAAGATTACGAAGAAATTATGGCGATTAATGTGAGAGCAGTATATGTTGCGGCACTTGCGGCAGTACCAAAAATGCCTCGTAACGGTAGAATCATTACCATCGGCAGCAATATGGCAGAAAATGCCCTCGGCCCCCAAACTACTTTATATACGATGAGTAAAGCTGCATTAGCCGGGTTCACACGAGGATTGGCCCGGGATCTTGGTGCTAAGGGCATTACAGTTAACCTCGTTCAGCCCGGACCTATCAATACCGACATGAATCCTTCAGATACAGAACTCGCCGATTTTTTGAGAAGCCGGATGGCACTTTCAGAATATGGAACTGGCGAAGATATTGCTGGACTTGTAGCTTATTTAGCCAGTGAAGAAGGAAAATATATTACCGGCACCGCCATCACAATTGATGGAGGTTTAAATGCTTAAATGCAAATACCCTAAACCTTTTAAATATTATTCGTGTTAGTAACTGTATAACTGATTGATCATCCTTTAAACAATAATTATCATGGCAAAGTATTCAGAAAAGGCATCAGAAAAAGTTGAAAAAGCGATGCATGAGAAAAAAGAGGGCACACTAAAAACAGGAACAGGCAAAAAAGTGACATCTAAAAAGCAAGCCGTAGCCATAGGGCTTTCGGAAGCGAGAAAAGAAGGAGCTAAAGTACCTAAAAAGAAAAGCTGATTGTTAATGTATATTATTGTCCTCTATGTGGAAGCCAGGAGGACAATAGCTTTTCCATTTATTAAACAAAACGAAATTTGCATTTCCAAGTTCGAAATGGCATTTGTGTAATAAAAATAGTATATTTGGTTAACGCCCGCCTATGAAAAGAATCTACAATTTAGCGTTTCCAATTGTATCGCTTTTGCTATTCAATTCTTTGTACAGTTATGGTCAGAATACCACCTTACAGCAGTGCCTGGACAAAGCGTATCAGAACAATCTAACTGTAAAACAAGCAAGAACTTCTTTACAAGCCAGTAAATTTAACCTTCAGGCAGAAAAACAAAGTTATCTTCCAAAAGTTGACCTCCTTTCGAGTTATACCTACCTCAGTAAGCCCATAGATATCAACCTTCAAACAGTTAAAGACGGCATTGTAAACGGATCTTCAGCCCAAAGTCTGAATGCGGTAAATGAGGTCTTTAAAGAAATCACAGGAAGTGATTTATCACAGCCTGTGCAAGACCGTATTTTAAATGCCTCAAAGAAGATTATTGGAGCCATATATCCAGATTACAATCCCTCTTTAAGCAAACAATCCTATTTTGTGGCCGGCCTGGGCGTTCGGCAACCTCTTTATCTGGGCAACAAACTTTCTGCAGCCCGGAATCTTGCTTCTTCCCTCGTAGAAACCACCAGCATCAATGTTCAGGTAGCCAATAAAGAAGTCAATTTCATGATCGCGGCACAGTATGTCAGGATTTTGTACCTGAATAGCATTTTAAACAAACAACAGTTTATTGTAGACGCTCTTACAAAAAACAAAAATTATGCCGCTGAAATGGTAAAAAACCAGGTACTGCCGCCCTATCAGAAAAACTGGACCAATGTATTCCTAACGCAAGCCCAATCCATTTACAACAACTTAAAACTGGACAAACAAAATGCATTGGTAGAATTGAACAAGCTTATGGGTACTGCATTGGATTCTGCCGTTCAAATCACAGATACACTAAAGTATACCATCAAAGCACCGGAAATTGCACAGCCCGGTTTTTATGAAAGCAACCCTATCTATAAACTCGTAGACAGCAAAACAGCTTACGCCAAAACTTCCGAAAAAGTGACTCGTTCTTTCGCCTTACCCAATGTATTTGCCATTGGAAACTATAATCTTTACCAAAAGGATCTTCCTTTAACCATTCCTGATTGGTTTGTAGGCGTTGAATTACAATGGACACTGTTTAACGGGCAGACCCGCAAACGCACACAAGCTGCCCGGGAACTTATTGAAGAATCCAAACTGGCAGAGAAAAACACCAGTCAGACGCTGCAGGCGGCCATGATGGTAGCTGGCAACAAAATAAAATCTCTTCAAAATGATGTAGCCGCCCTTGATACGGCAAGGAAAGAAGCCGGAACAACCTCCAGACTCATTACTGAGAGAATGAAAAATCAACTTTCTTCTCCCAAAGACGTCAACGATGCCTTGCTTGTAGAAGCAGAGATAGAGAAAGCATATTACACTGCAGTTATGGGCTATTACCTCACTGTAGCCGAATATTATAACATACTAGGCAAACCGCAACAATTCACAGAATTCATTCCCTAAAAGGAAACAGGACTATAAAACTTAAAAAGATGAAGGATTTTTTCAAAAACTATTGGGCTTTAACCATTCCTATAGCCGTTGTACTCATTGCCCTGTTTTTCTTTTTAAAAGGGAATCCTTCTGATAGCGAGGATACCCTTGTCGGAATGGTCGATGCATCAAGTGTGGATGTCGCGGCAGAGTTCCCTGGCAGACTAGACTCTTTACTCGTTGGCCAGGGAGATACCGTAAAAACAGGACAGCTTTTGGCTGTTCTCCGTACCAATGAAATCGATGCCATTAAAGCACAAGCACTTGCAGCCATAGATGCCGCCAAAGGACAATTGGATTTATTGAAACAAGGCGCACGCCCCGAACTCGTAGAAGCCACCTCCAAGCTTTACCAGATTACCGAAGAGCAATACAAATTATTCAGCAACACCTATCAGAGAATGAACAACTTGTACAATGCAGAGGTCATCTCCGGACAGGAAAAAGACATCTTTTATTTCAAATACCAGGCTTCAAAAAAAGAAATGGAAACAGCTAAACTGAACTTGCAGATGATTGAAAAAGGTACACGCCCTGAAATCATCCGCTCAGCACAAGCTATAGTAAAACAAGCAGAACATGCTTATGAACTGACCAAAGCACTGGGCGAAAACACAAGAGTATATGCGCCGGCAGATGGTGTAATTTCAAGCTTGGTGATCCACCAGGGAGAGATTGTTTCCATAGGTTATCCTATGATGACCATCGAAAAAAAGAACTCGGCATTACTGCGCTTTAATATACGACAGGACAAAGGAAAATTATTAAAAACAGGTGCCACTGCACAAGTTACGGTTCCTGGCTGTACACCTGAAACGTTTGATGTTAAAGTTTCCAGCATTTCCCCTACCCTTGAATTCGCCAACTGGATTCCTACAAATGAAAAGGGCAAATTTGAATTAAGAACTTTCACTATCGAACTTACCCCAGCTCCAAATGCAAAAATCGAAGGCCTCCGTTCAGGTATGACAGCTTCTTTAAAACTTCCATAAATGCAAAACATCTGGCAAATTATACAAAGAGAATGGAAACGGATCTTCACCCTTCCTGTCTTCTACCTGGTGATGCTTATTATACCGGTGGTGCTCTTTTTCTTTTATGCCTTGATTTATAATAAACAGGAGGCTAAAAACCTTCCTTTCGCCATCTGGGACGAAGACAATTCACCTGTAAGCCGCCAGTTGACTTTTTTCCTTACACAAAGAGAAGCCCTGAGGGTGACCTACAGAGTTGGAAATGAAGCAGAACTCAAGTTACTGATCCAGAAAGGTAAAGCAATGGGCGCGGTCCACTTTCCCAAAGGCATGGAAAAACAGATCCTGAGCCGCCATCCGGTTACCGTAACATTATACACCAACGCAGCCTCGCTGGTTCCTGCAAAACTAGTTTATAAGTCTGTAGCCGAAGTGATCATTACCGGCAGTGCTGGCGTGATCCTGCAAAAGCTGGTAAAAACCGGCGTAAAACCAGAAAGAGCAATGGCACTCGCCAATCCCATTAAACTCAATTCTTACCAGTTATACAATGCCACGTACAATTATCAGGAATACCTGGTTCCGGGTCTGATCACCGTAGGCATGCAAATGATCCTGATCATTAGTAGTATGCTTGCCCTGAATTACGAATGGAAAACGGAAACTATGGAAGAACTGCACCAGCTCTCTGAAGGATCAGCTACAGCTGTAATACTTGGAAAAACCACAGCTCATCTGGCTATTGCCTGGATTAATTTTATACTGATCGCTTTTGTCATTTTCCCCATCTTCCATATTGGAGTACCAGCGGCCACAGGCAAATTCTTTTTCCTCTATACCCTTCTCTCGCTGGCTTGTATTGGCATCGGCTTTTTCATTTCTGCACTATTCAAAGACGTCATGCTGGCCGGAGACACCGCTTTGTTTTATACTTCTCCCGCCTTTGTATTCAGCGGCTTTACTTTCCCAAGATGGGCCATGCCCTGGTACGATCAGTATTACGCTACCATTATGCCTTATACACCATTTTTGGATGCTTTTTTTAAGTCCTATTACATGAACCTCTCTTTGCAATATTCGCAAAATGAGCTTCAAAAACTCCTCTTGTTTTGTCTGGTCATGTTTCCTACAGCAGGCCTGCTGTTGAAGGCACAATTAAATCAACTGAAATATGAAGCAAAACAAGCCTAAATCCGGATTTTCTCGCTTATTCTGGCGCGAGGTTGCATTGGTGGCCAAGGATCACAGTTTGCTGCTCACCCTATTGATTGCTCCGCTGTTATACGCTTTCTTTTATGGAAGCATTTACATAAATAAAGAAGAAGAACATGTAAAATTAGCAGTTGTAGACGATGACAACACTACATTATCCCGGCTGCTGATGCAAAATATTGACAAGTCGCAGATTGTAGATCTGGTTCATTTCCCTAATCTTGGAGAGGCCAAAGAATACATGTACCTGGGCAATTGCCAGGGCTATTTTTACATCCCAAAAGACACTGAAAAAAGTCTGTACACCTTAAAACAGGCCAATGTAGTACTTGCTGTAAATGCAGCCAGATTTCTCCCTTCCAGCGATCTGCTGGCTAATGTACAGCAAATTTGTCTGACTATAGGAGCTGGCGTTCGGCTTAAGTATTTCCAGCAAACCCAGGGCTTAACCAACGAAGCTGCCATGCAACAGGTAGCCCCTGTAAGCCTGGATTACAGACCTCTTTTCAACGAACGCAGTAGTTACGGCGGCTTTCTTTTATCTGGGCTATTGGCGTTGATCCTTCAACAAACCCTGCTGATTGGCTTGTCTGAAAGTGTAGCAGCAGAAAGGGAAAGAAAGTCTGTACAGCTTTGGAATACAGGTAATTTATCACAGGCCATTTGGGGCAAAGGACTGTTCTATCTCCTGCTCTTTGGTTGTTATGCCTTTTTCTTTTTAAATATAAATTTCCAACTGCTGAACATCCCAATGCGCGGCAGCGGTTTTCACCTGGGCTTGTTGTTCCTTCTGTTGCTGCTTACCCTGATCCCCATGGCGCAGTTTATTGGATCTCTATTTAAATCCCAATTAATCTGCTTACAAGTCATGGCCTTTTCTACCTATCCGATTTTTCTCATTACAGGCTATACCTGGCCTTATGAATCTTTACCCCTCCCTCTGCAATGGATTTCCTCCCTGCTGCCCACCACCCCTTTTATTAAGATCTACACTGCAATTGTACAGGCAGGAGCAAGCATAACGACAGATTTTGGCACACTGTTCCATTTGATCCTGCTCTGGCTGCTGTACAGCGTACTGGCTTATTACAGAATACATATCATCAGTAAAAAAGCGGCTAAGGATTTGCCTTCACAGCAGCAGGTTCCAGCACAGTAAATTCCTTTTTCAGACGAATATCTTCTGAAGAATTTCCAATCATCACCTGGAATTTTCCAGGTTCTACGGTCCAGTTCATATTCTTGTCCAGTAAAGCCAGATCATCAGGATGAAGTATAAATTTAACCGTCTTTGTTTCTCCAGGTGCCAGGCCTACTCGTTCAAAACCTCTAAGCACAGATTCATATGTTGTTACACTGCTCACCTCGTCTTTCAAATACAATTGAACTACTTCATCTCCTTTACGCTGCCCCGTATTTTTTACATCCACCAACACTTCCAGATCTGCCTGCGTATGAATCTCCTGCTGGCCCAACCTCAAATTACTGAATTCAAAACTGGTATAACTCAAACCATAACCAAAAGGATATAAAGCACCTTGAACCGAGGTTTTCCCATAACCATTCGGATCATCTTTTTTACCCTCTCCTGCCTGAGAACCTGGCTTAAATGGAAAGTTTAATTCGATCTGTCCAATAGACTTTGGAAAGGTCATGGAGAGTTTGCCACCGGGATTGTTGTCGCCGAAAAGCGTTTCAGCCACAACTCTACCTGCAGAAGGCCCAGGAAAACCTGCCTGTAGAATCGCCGGCAAATACCGGTTCTCCCAGTTAATAGTTAACGGCCGGCCATTAACCATTACCATTACCACTGGTTTTCCTGTAGCATACAACGCCTGTAACAATTGCAACTGCCTGCCAGGCAGCCCCAAACCGGTTCTGGATTTACTTTCACCTACCTGATTGTCCGTTTCTCCAACCACAGCAATCACAATATCCGACTGCCGTGCATCTTCTACAGCCTTTGCAATCATAGCCTTTTCCTCCACAGTTAGATCTGTAGGAATAATTTCGCTTTCCGGCCATTTTGCATCAATCACCTCACACCCCTTACTGTACTTTATCGCAGTATTTTGCCCGGCATAGGCTTTAATTCCATCTAATATGGAGGTAACAGGATTATTAGAAGGCCCATAGCGGCTCGTGGTATAATTCACCTCTCCTGCCAATGGACCTGTAATCAATATATTTTTATAATTTTTTACATCCAGAGGAAGCAGACTCTTCTCATTTTTAAGCAATACCATAGACTCCCGGTTGATCTGAACAGCAAGCTCCTCATCCGCTTTTGTATGTACTTTTTTATCTGAAGAAGCAGGATCAGTTACATAAGGGTGGTCAAACAAACCTAACCTGAATTTCACCCTTAGGACATCGGCCACACGTTGGTCAAGTGTTTTCATAGACACAGAACCCTCCTTTACCAATTCTCTTAAAGGCAAAATAAAAACCTCAGGCATAGTGAAATGTGTACGAACATTCAAACCTGCTTCTATAGATTGTTTTACCGCATCTTTGTAATCTTCTGCCACATGGTGTTTGCTGGAGATAAACTCTACCGCTTCACTATCTGAAACCACATAACCATCAAAGCCAAATTGCTTACGTAGAAGTTCCGTAAGGAAATAATAACTTCCAGAAACAGGTTCACCATCCCAGTCGTTATAGCTGCTCATCACGCCCATAGGATGGGCCTCCTGGATCACCCTGCGGAATGGATACAGGAACATTTGATGCATCTCCCTGGGTGCAATATGTGGGTCGGTACGTGCTGCACCATCGCGCCCACCTTTTGGCACACTGTATACAGCATAATGTTTTAATGTGGCTGCGACACCCTGATCCTGAATCCCTAAAGTCATTTGCTTTCCAAGTTCAGCAATCAAAAAAGGATCTTCCGCATAGCATTCCACCACCCTTCCCCAGCGCTGGTCCCTGGCCACATCTAAAATTGGTGCATAAACATTGGTATACCCCAAAGCTCTGGCTTCTCTTCCCACAGTACTACCTGCCCGATACACCAGATCCTTATTCCAGGTACAGCCAATATTTACCGGTGCCGGAAGAGGGGTAGCCCGATCGTGACACAAACCATGAATAGCTTCATTCGTAAAGTCAACAGGAATCCCTAAACGAGTCTCTTCCACAAACCATTTCTGTACCGTATTAATGGCACCAGCATGTTTACTGAAAGGATAAGAATACTGGCTTACGGCTTTTTTATTATAAGGCAAACTGTTCAGTTCCTCATCAATATTTGCAATGCCGTCTTTCCAGATTTTAGTCTTCCATTCGGCAGTTGGCATTTCGTCTTTGAGCACCCTCCCGTAGCCATAAAGTGTAGCCGTCTGACAGGTTTTTTCGTCCAGTGTCATCTGTCCCAGCAAGTCATTCACCCTTTCTTCAACTGGTCTGGACGCATCTTCGAACACATCCATTTTTCCGTTCTTGTTAAAGTCTGTCCAACCCTTATGGTAGATACTTTTTGACTGACCAAATAATATTTGGCTAGAGAAAAACAAAAGCAACATGGCTACAAAAACCGATTTATTCATATTAATATTTATTTTAAAATCAGACAAATACAAAATCCATCTTAACTTATCATCTACCTTAATTTATTGGAACCAACCATACAGACTTCAATTTAAACAACTCTTTACCTTCCTGCAGTGGACTGACTTTCAAACTGTACTCCCCTGCCTTATCTGCAGAGACAATAGCTACAGTATGCTTAATGAACATGAGCGGGGCGCTTTTATCAAACTCAGAAGTACGCAGAGTCTTGAACAAATAATCCTTACCATTAAAAACTATTTTCCCCTCCTGTCTCGCACTTTCCTGCGAACAGGCATACTCAAGTGTCACTTTATAATCTCCCGCCCCTGTGAGCCTTATTTTGAATTCCGCGCCATCAGTAGGAGATTTCATTTCCACTATACAGGTAGTATGTTTCCAGTCTCCGTAGTAATGGCTATAGGTTAAACTTTTGATTTCTGCTTTTCCTTCTAATTGAGCGGAGATCGCATCCAGGCTATTTTCTTCAAACTGTGGAGATACAACTGTGGTTTTATTATCGGATTGATCCTGGGCTTTCCCACTGTACTCAATCACAAATACCTGATCCGGATTCTCGCCTTTAAACTCAGGTAAACTTATAAATAAATCATCACCATCAGCCAGCCATTTTAAAGACACCTTGGTATTCAGATCATAAACCTTCGTTACTTCGGCTTTTAATCCAGGCACTAAAAGCTTACCATCTGAAGGTCTGCGAAATACATGCAAAAATTCGCGACCAGGTTTGGAAGTCGTTACGCCCCATGGTTGCGGAGGTACCAAGCCATAATCAGATCCGTAAATGCTTTCTCCATACTTTTTAAGCCATGCGCCTGTTTCCAGCAGATACTTTACTGAATAAGGCGGGATATTCCCCAGGCCATCCGGCCCCACATTCAACATCAGATTCCCTCCTTTAGAGGCCACCCGGGCCAGCAACCTGACGATCTCCTCAGAAGATTTAAAATTCATATCATGCTTAATATAGCCCCAAGAATCATTATGGGTATAAATAGACTCCCATACCGCATCTTTGATCGGCACATCCGGGATCTCTGAATCACCAAAATCACGATAGTCTCCAAGCCCCTGCCCTACCCTGCTGCTGAATAAACTTTTAGGCTGAAGCCGGTGTAAACTATCCACTAGTTGTTGGGTTTGTGCTTTGGTAAGTCCTCCCGGCATATCAAACCAAACAATCCCCAATGGACCGTAACCCGTAAGCAATTCTTTCAATTGCGGAATCGCCTTCTCCCTGTAATACTTCTGGTAATCCTTTTTCGATTCGTCAAAATCCCAGCCATTCTTTCCACCATTTGGCTCATGCCAGTCTATAAACTGGGAATAATAAAACCCAAACGGAATTTTTTGTTTACGTGTAGCCTCTGCAAGGGCTTTCATAGGATCTTTCCCGTAAGGTGTCGCTTTTACAATATTAAAATCACTTACCTTGGAATCATACATCGCAAAACCTTCGTGATGTTTGGCAGTAATGACCATATATTTGATACCCGCATCTTTCGCAATCCTGGCCCATTCTTCCGCGTTAAAATCCACAGGATTGAAGGTTTTCGCCTCCTCAGCATAATCTGCAGCAGGAATTTTACCTTGATTCATAATCCATTCTCCACTGCCATAATACCTCTTGCCTTTGTATTCACCAGCCAGTTTGGAATAGAGTCCCCAGTGGATGAACATTCCAAATTTAGCCTCCTTAAACCATTTCAGATTGGGATTATCTTTTTGAAGACTTGCTTTGTCCCACATGCCAGGATCTTGTTCCTGTGCGAAAGTCAAACCACTGGAAACCGACATTAAAACAGCGGCAGAAAGAAATATACGGGTCGAAAATTTCATAAAATCAATTAATCGTTAAGCAGACGGAAATTACTTTGACGAATTCGCCTGAAGGATAAAACGAACAATAGGTTCAGGATTTGGCAGGCTGTGCGGGTGGTGCTTACCCTCTTTCTTGTGCAGAACTGTAATAGATCCTCCTTTTTCTTTAAACTCCTTTTCAAAAGGTATTGTATTCTCCTCCATAGGCACCAGTTCATCCGCATCACCGCATACATGTAATACCGGATAATGTCCTTTAACAATCAGATCAATTTTGTCAATCGGACTTACTTTAGAAGCTTTTGCTGCCTCATCCGTATCAAAACCATAGTCCTTTTTAAAAATCTCCCAATCCGTCTTGCTTCCGGGCCCTTTACCTAAACCTCCCGGCCAGCTTTTTAAATCCAGTACCGGGTTATCCGCATATACACAAGCCACTCTTTTCGGGTTGAGAGCTGCCCAATTATAGGCATAGACCGCTCCCCGGCTCATGCCCTCCAGAACTACCTTCCGGGAAAGTCCCATCCCCTGGAGATAGCTATAAAAGGCATTCCACAAATTTATAGCCTCCTGGTTCCCAAACCACTCTGAGGCATCACAATACACCACATGATAACCTCTTTCCAGGAGCGCGATATCAGTTTGAGGTTCATGACCCCAAAAACGGGCCCGCCATACCCAGGGATGTCCAGGGGCTGCATATTTAGGTTCCACAATAAAAGCTTTTCGCCCTTTAAACTGGAACTCCATATTTTTGTATCCGTAAAATGAGCTTAAGGTAAAAGGTTCTCTAAGTTTTTTCTTCAAGTCTGCACGTACTCGTTTTAACATCAGCTGCGTGTATAAACGGTCAGCGATGACTTTAGCCCCTGTGGCGTCTGGATGTATCTTATCTGGCAACAGGTTTTCCTTATCCAGAAACAGAGAATGAAGATCGAGCAGCTCCAACCCTTCATCATAAGCCACCTCTCTAACCAGAGGAAGAATTGACTTTGTAATGGCCACGTCCCATATCTGGGCAGTATCTGTTGTAAATGTAGCAATAGGTGTTAGAAGAATGATTCTTGGTTTAGAGGGCAATTGTCTTAAATCCCTGATCATTTCTTTATAATCAGATTTAAATTCAGCATAAAATTTCCGGTTCACCAGCTTGCTGTCATTTGTCCCCAGTTTGATAAAAACAACATCGGGTGCGCTGCTTAATGCCTCCTTCCAAGCGGACGTAGCTGTATAAGGTTTATTTCCATTCTTCAACAAGGTAGCCCCACTTACCCCGAAATTCATTACCTTAAATCCAGGCCCCAACATACGCTGAAGTTGTGCAGGATAGGCTTCAGTTAAACGATCCTTTAAACGGGAACCAAAAGTAATGCTGTTTCCAATACAGGCCACCCTTGTTTGCGCAGCAACAGTAAGTGAACAAACTACGCCAATTAAAAAACTATAAAAAAAACGGTATAATTTCATTTGTTAATTGATTAAAAAATTGACCAGCCGCACAGCATGTCCACTGGAGGACTCATTTTTTTGACCGCTGATCTTCAGTTCAAGTCTATGCTTCCCCTTTCCTAGGTCATCTGCCAGAAGTTTATACCACGGCAAATGAAGCCCTTTACTCCATTTTGTGTATAAATCCAATGCAGGATAAGACTTTCCGTCCACGGTATACTCAACTGTTCCCGCATCCGGACCGGCAAGACAGGCCAACCCAATTACGCTACCCTCAAAATCCAGTACAAAGGCATCTCCTGCAGAAGAACCTTCTAAGACTGGCACATGATTGAAACCAGTTCTCGCAGGCACACCATCAGCCGGAGTCCAGTCCGCCCTTTGAACAAAGCCTCTTAACGATCCTACATGCTGGATCCCATAATAATTCCCATGACAGTAATTCCCCTTGTCCATTGCTTTAGGAAGTTTTCTTAACTTCAACCCATTCTGTTTTAAGCCATCGTTATACAACAGTAAAGCCTGAATAGTATGTTTATACAATTCCTGTCCAAAAGGAGCAGGATGCAAATCTTTAAAGTCCTTTTCCCAGGTAAACTCCCTCGCATTGATGCGATCAGTAACCTCTTTGGCCAGATTAATGAAAGGCAGATGATAATATTTTGCCATATCCTCATGTACCTGAACTTCCACAGGAACTTTACCAGCATGGTAATCGTCCATTTTATCGGGGTCTACAAAAGCCATCATCACCAGATCCATCTCCGGATTTGACGCCAAAGATTGCCTGATAATTCCTTCTAATGCCCTCCGTTGTATTTTTTCAGAAGTTTCATTGACTCTGTCGTTCACCGCTGATTCCACAAATAGCAGATCTACCTTTCCTTTGTCCAGCACATCCGTCTTTAACCGGAAGGCATGAGGCAAACTTCCCAAAGAAGGAATTCCAGCATTTAGAAAATCAAATTTTACCTTTGGATATTGCTTTTCAAGCATGGCCATCACCAGCTCTCGCCAGCCTTTCATATCAGTAATAGATCCCCCCAAAAATGCCACTTTAACTGGCTTCTGGTGCTTGATCAGAAAAAATGAATTATTCAGTTCTCCGTAGTTACTGATATAAACCTTGCTGTTCAATTGGCCATTCACCCCTATCCAGGAGAGGCCAGCAAACAATAAAAATATATATTTCTTCATGAATACTAAATTCTGTAATCGCTTAATCCAGTGCACCGGTCTTCATATTTCCACCATCCATTGCCCTCGCTTTGATCTTTCCATTTACTTCCACCTTAATTACAGAGGCAATAGCATCAGGTGCCTGCTGAGGCAGGTAGACCACATTGCCTTCCGTCTTTAATGCCGATTTACCAGCCAGCAGCTCAGCGGATCGCACTTTGTTTTCCAGTCCAGGAATTTCAAGTTTACCGTCTTTTGGCCAGTTGAATACGGTAAGATATAATGTTGTACCCTTATCCGTCTCTTTACTGGTAATCCTACCCCAGCTTACCTCCTCCAGAGGATCTGCTTTGGTGGCATAAATAGCCTCTCCGTTCACTTTCATCCATTTTCCAATATCGCGAAGCCTGTCTACACTTTCCTGCGGAAAAGTCCCATCAGGCTTAGGCCCTACATTGAGCAGGTAATTACCGCCCTTAGATGCAATATCCACAAGATTTCTGATCAATGTTTCGGAACTTTTCCAATTCGTATCCTTGGTTCTGTAGCCCCAGGTACCGTTCATCGTCATGCAAGTCTCCCAGTCTTTCCCATCCAACTCTTTTCTTGTTGGAATTTTTTGCTCCGGCGTCTTGGTGTCGCCAGGAAAATTTGGCCTTTTCAAACGGTCATTGGTAATGATATTCGGTTGCAGTTTCAGCACATCATTTAACTTCTGCGCTGCCTCATCAGTCATATTCGTAGGCGTGTCCCACCATAAAACAGCAATATCACCATAGTTACTTAAAATCTCTTTTACCTGTGGCACAGCAACACGATCAATATACTGATCAAAAGTTGCCGTTTCCTGTGCGGGATCCCAGTGTCCTTTATGTGCCAAAGTATAGGCATCAATCTTTGTTGAATCCGGATTTGCCCAACCTTCACGCATTTCTTTTCGTGCCGCAGACCCTCCAGGATTATTCCAGTCCTGCGCATGAGAATAATAAAAACCTAATTTAACGCCATACTTTTTACATGCTGCAGCTAAAGGCTTTAATACATCTTTACCATAAGGTGTAGCATCAGCAATGTTCCATTTACTTGCATTTGACTTGAATAAAGCAAAACCATCGTGGTGCTTGGCCGTAATCACGATATATTTCATACCAGCATCCTTAGCCATTTTAACCCAAAGATCGGCATCATAACGGGTTGGATTAAACTCTTTGGCTTTGGCCTGATACTCCGCTACCGGAATCTTTGAGCGGTTCATAATCCACTCTGCACCCCCACGGGTCTGCTCATGGCCATGATAAACACCTGCCCATTGCGCGTAAACACCCCAATGGATAAACATTCCAAAACGGGCCTCCCGCCACCATTTCATTCTTTCATCTTTAGAGAGTTTTGTCTGCGCAAAGGATACCTGATTAAACATCAGAAACAAAAGCAACAAGGAACTTATTCTTTTCATTATTTTCATTGAAGTATAAATTTGTTTTTTAATGGTAATGAAGCTATCATGTGCGATCAAAATTTATTCATTTCGGTTTGTGTAGTGCTGCACATGATGGTTTCATTGAAGTATAAATTTGTTTTTTAATGGTAATGAAGCTATCATGTGCGATCAAAATTTATTCATTTCGGTTTGTGTAGTGCTGC
>NZ_QAIL01000151.1 GCF_003061025.1 Pedobacter sp. HMWF019
CTTTTAAATTCCGATTCCTTGTTAAACCATTTTTCTTTGTTTTTTTTATCGGTACAGGCGGTGCCTTTATGGCAAAAGCACAGTCTGCATTTGTGATTCCGGTAGAATCGAAAAATAATGCACTGGCCCTTCAGGTTGGCGCCAAAAAGGACCTCTCCACCATTTATTTTGGTAAAAAATTAACCAGTACGGGAGAGTATGCCCATGTACCGGGTGTGTATAAACAGACCAGCGATTATACTGGATTGTTAAATTCAGTGTATACACCATCCGGCTCCCGGAATCTTATGGAACCTGCCATTACCGTAACGCATGCCGATGGAAACAATTCCCTGGACCTTAAATATGTGAGCCACAAAATCACAGATGTAAAAGAAGGGGTAAAATTGCTGTCTGTAGTATTAAAGGACCCTGTTTACGCCTTTGAAGTGACGCTGTTTTACCAGGTGTATTATAACGAAGATGTGATAGAGCAATGGACAGAGATCCGCCACCAGGAAAAAGGAAATGTGGTCCTTCATAAATTTGCATCTGCCAACCTGCATTTAAAGGCGGGTAGCTACTGGTTAAAACAGTATCATGGCGACTGGGCTAAAGAAATGCAGCCGGAAGAATCTAAACTGACTCATGGTATCAAGACATTGGATACCAAACTGGGTACCCGGGCCAACCTTTTCCAGCCTTCTGTTTTTATGGTTTCTTTAGACAAACCGGCCGGAGAAGATGAAGGCGATGTATTGTATGGTGCAATGGAATACAGTGGTAATTTCAGGATTGACCTTGAAGTAGATTATCAGGACAACCTGAGGATCATTGCGGGAATCAACAACTATGCTTCTCCTTATACGCTAAAATCAGGTGAAGTCTTTAAGACACCGGCCTTTTTATATACTTTTTCTGATCAGGGTAAAGGTGCGGCCAGCCGTAAACTTCAAAGCTGGGCAAGGAATTACAAATTGATGGATGGAAAGGGAAGCCGGCTTACCTTGCTCAACAATTGGGAAGCTACGCAATTCGATTTCAATGAAAATAAGCTTGCGGACTTGCTAAAGGACACTAAAAAATTAGGCGTTGATCTTTTCCTGCTGGATGATGGTTGGTTTGCTAATAAATATCCAAGAAATGATGATCACGCGGGCCTGGGCGATTGGCAGGAGAACAAGAAAAAATTGCCAAATGGCATTGCCTCGCTGGTAAAAGAGGCACAAAATAATGACGTGAAATTTGGGATCTGGATTGAGCCTGAAATGGTGAACCCTAAAAGTGAGCTTTATGAAAAGCATCCGGACTGGGTGGTGAAGGAAGACAAGCGGGAGGAATACTATTTCAGGAACCAGCTGATCCTGGATTTGACCAACCCGCAGGTGCAGGATTTTGTATATGGTGTTGTAGATGGTTTGTTTACTAAAAATCCGGAGCTGGCTTATATCAAGTGGGATTGTAATGCGGTAATTTACAATGCACATTCGGCTACGTTGAAAAATCAGAACCATTTTTACATTGAGTATGTGCGGGGTTTGTATAAGGTGCTGGAGAGAATCCGTGCCAAGTACCCAACGGTGCCTATGATGTTGTGTTCTGGTGGCGGTGGCAGGGTAGATTATGCGGCATTGCAGTATTTTACCGAATTCTGGCCAAGTGACAATACAGATCCTCTGGAGCGTATTTTTATGCAATGGGAATATTCTTATTTCTATCCGGCCATTAGCAGTTCGAACCATGTAACCGATTGGGGCAAGCAGCCGCTTAAGTTCCGCACGGATGTGGCAATGATGGGTAAGCTGGGTTTTGATATTGTGGTAAGCAAACTTTCGGAAAATGACCTGAAATTTTGCAAAGAGGCGATACAGGTGTATAATGGTTTGAAATCGACCATTTGGCAGGGCAATCAATACAGGTTGGCCAATCCTCGGGAAGGCAGCGTTGCTTCGATGTTGTATCTGTCTGCTGATCTCTCTAAGGGGGTTGTTTTTAATTACCTGGTGAGCAGCAGGTATGATGAAGGAAGTAAATTACCTATACGGTTGAAAGGTTTGGATCCTGCAAGGAAATATAGGCTTAAAGAGGTGAATCTGTATCCGGGCGTGTCTTCTGCATTGTCTGGGGAGCAGGTTTATTCTGGTGATTTTTTAATGAAAGTTGGATTTAATCCATTGCTTGATTTGAACAGGACAAGTGTTGTTGTACAAATAGAGGCATTGTAGGGGATTTTAGATGGCTGATTGCTGGTGCAGTGCTTTTATGGCCATCTTCCTGCCCTTATAAATCATATAAATCCCATAAGCAATGGTAGCAAGGGCTAGCCCTGTGCCTACCATTGCTAATATATTCCCTTGAGAGAAGGTCTGATGAAGGCTGAAATAAATGGCTGAAATTGCAATTATACAACTCCAGGTGGCTAGAAAATAGTCTATTTTTCTTCTAAATACCCAGGCCAGGGGATAAAAATGCAAACCCACCACCAGCGCCATAAGTGGAATAGACAGTTCTGGGTGATGCATATATATGGCAATGTTGATCGCAATTGGAATGCTGATGCCTTCAAGACCAAAAATGATAGCAAACCATTTTCCTGATCTTTTTTTCTCCTGATTTTGCTGGTCGGAGGAAGATAATGGCAGTGTTGAGGAGAGACGAAACAACTTGATGCTATTGACTATAAAGACAAGAACGATGATGATGCAGAGGTATAGGAACAAGTGATGGTCCTGACCTTGATAACCACCATTTGCGATCGAACTCCAAATCATGGTGAATACAGACATGAGAAGCAGGCCAGTTGCAACAGCACGCAAGGCTTCCCTGGGGATGTTATTTTCTGGAGTGGTCATGATGATTTAAAGATACAGTATAAAAATATAAAGAGGTGAATTTTGAAAAATTTAGCTTGTTGATTCGGGACTAACGATATCAAGAGGGCTGAATTATGTCGGAAAATTCTGTACAGCTACTTCAAGGCTAACGATATCAGGCGGGCTGAAGAAGCCCGCAGATCTCTGAGGCCTTTCCGCAGCGTACGAGAATTTTCCTTAGCAAATTGCAGAGGAGGGAGGAGACCGGGCAAGGTGCGGGTTTTGGATTAGGGTATAGGCTTTGATTACTATTCCAACTTTTCCGGATTTGGAACCGTTTGTTGATTTTTTAATCTTCCTCTTTTTTATGATCTGCTTGGTTTATGTCTGGTGGATAACTGATTTGATAGTAGGTATTAGTAAATAAGAACTAAACAAGTATTATATATAGAATAAACAGGGACAGAACAGGAATTTTATCCCTGTTCTGTCCCTGTTTAACCCCTGTTTAGTCCCTGTTTGATCCCTGTTTTTATTAGACTAGTCAATAATTTGGATCAGACCTGGACCGGAGCTGAAAGTATGCAGGTTTAAGATCGTTGTTTTTCGATTTAATTTGTTGCTTTTCCTGTCTGATTATGGATTGAGGAATGATCAACCGGAATATTTATACCGGAACTCAGGTATGCGCCCAGAAAAAAAGAAGGGTGAAGAGAGAAGGCCTTTTAAGGTTTTCGGGCTTTTTCTGCCCGCCTAAGCTTAAGCAGCCTTCGAGCTCATCCTTCTTTTTTTATAAGATAAAAG
>NZ_QAIL01000152.1 GCF_003061025.1 Pedobacter sp. HMWF019
CTCCTTATTACAATTTTTAATAATACGCTCTCCGCTTTTTTCGTAAAAACAATTGAGAAATATGCTCTATTGTAATATATTCCTATAATAATCTTCAGAATTGATTCTTAAATGCTATTTTAGGGCTTACAAGTACATTCTTATACTTTGTGAATTTAAGCGCTTAATCAATTTTAATGGAATTTTCCGAATCAATAGATCTTATCACAACAGGACAGGATTTGCTGAATCTGATAGAGCAGGACGGCAAAGAAGCCTTTACTGCTTTCTATTCCAATAATTTTCAGAAATTGATCATCATCTCAGACAGATATGTAAAGAATGTACATGTTGCTGAAGAGATTGTCCAGGATATGTTTGTGAAGATCTGGGAAGAGAAGGAACTGCTCTTGAATGTAAACGCTGTAAAACCTTATTTGTACCGGAGTGTTGTTAATGCTTCGATTAATTTTGTAAACAGGCAAAAGAACATAGAGAAACATCATTTAAAAATTGCAGAAAACTTAAGCAATGAAGATATTGATTTGCTTGATGAACAAAATGAACTTCTTGTTTTGTTGTATAAGGAGATAGAGTTATTGCCTGAGAAGTGTCAGGAGGTATTTAAATTGAGCCGTCTGGAAGGGCTTAAATATCGTGAGATTGCTATTCAGCTAAATATCTCCGAAAGAACTGTTGAAAATCATATGGGACATGCGCTTCGTACCTTGCGGGCCAGGGTATTGTTGAAAGCAAAACGGAATGATGGTATCACCAGGTTTAAATATTTTTCTCTTTTGATGCTGTTCTTGTATTGAATTCAACTGTTTTAAGAAATTTGAAATTTTTTTGAAAAAGGACTAGGGGTTTTTGAGGGGATTATTTGTCTTCCTTAAAAACACGAGAACTTGCAAGACAATTTGAACCATCAGAATATCATTCTGAACCATCTTAACGATCCGGAAAATGAAACGCTAATTCAACAGGTTAGTGAGTTCAGAGCGCAGTCTGAAGAAAATGAGCTTTATTTTAAGCAGATTGAAAGAATATGGGAGGCATCTGCCAATTTGAAACCCCTCTTTGAGCTTAATTCCTCAGCATCAGTTCATAAATTAAACTCCCGTTTAATCTCTCCTGCTTTACCAAAGACTAAATACAATTATCTGTGGCTAAGAACTGCAGCGGCAATTGTGCTGGTGTCGGCTTTGTCGGTTTGGATTTATTCTGAAAAATTCTCAGTTCAAGAGTTGGTAAAAGAAACAACTAATCAAGTGGACTCTGTTTTGTTGAGTGATGGTTCAAAGATCATATTGGCTAAAAACAGTGCGGTAAAATTTCCTGATCGTTTTAACGGAAAAACAAGAGAGATTTCTTTGTTGAGTGGTGAAGCCTTTTTTAAAATACACAGAGATCCTAAACATCCATTTCATGTGGCCATTGGCCATTCTAAAGTAAGTGTCTTGGGTACGTCTTTTAATATTAATTATTCTAAAATTAAGATTAATGTGTCTGTTAAAACCGGAAAAGTAAGTTTTCTGCCTAACAGCGTAAGCCGGCCATCTATTCTGATCGCCGGGCAAGCCATTTCTTATAACCTCAAGGAAAATACGGTGGAAAAATTGGATGGAGCTAATGCGAATGCCTGGTTAACAAGAGAACTTCATTTTGTAGATATGCCGCTAAACAAGGTCTGTGAAGAGTTGAGTGCCTATTACGGGGTGAAAATTGTGTTGCAGGAAACTATCCATACGGCAAAAAAATTCAACGCCAATTTTAAAGAAAGCAGTCTTGAAGAAGTGTTAACCGTGCTTAATGAAACCTATAAAATACAAATCAATAAGAGTGATAGCCTGATCACGATTAAAAGTAAATAACAAATCAACTAAACCAATTCAATTACCAATTATGGAGAAAAACTACAAAAGAACCATGCGAAGATTGAAATATGGCTTAACAGTAATGTTTTGCTGTTCAATCTTCTGTGTTTCGCTGGCCAGAGCAGAAAATATACAGCGCACTGGCTTTAAAATGGAAAGACTGGATAGCTATTTGAAAAAGATTGAGCTCGCGTATAAGGTGAGTTTTGTCTATGATGCTACACAAATCAACAAGGATATGAGTATTGAGGCACCACAAAAACTGGTGTCTATCAATTCAGATCTTGAGCCTTTGAAAGCCAAAGGAATCAACTATAATATTGTTGGAAAACAAGTTATTTTAAAGAAAGCCCCCGTACCTGCGGTAGCGATGCAGGATATCATTATAAAGGGGATAGTCCGTTCAAAAAGTGCAGCCGGAAAAATTGACCTTTTGCCTGGAGCAAGTATTCGGGAGAAGCATGTGGCCAATGGAACTTCCACCAACGGAGAAGGTGAATTTCAGATTAAGGTTAAAGATGGGGCCACGCTTATCATCACGGCAATTGGCTACAAAACTGAGGAAATTGTTGTAGGGGGCAGAACTTTAATCAATGTAACTTTGGATGAAGATATTGGCCAGCTTAAAGAAGTGACCATCTCGACCGGTTATCAAAACCTGAATAAAAAGTTATTTACAGGTGCTGCGACGCAGGTAAAAGCGATAGACGCTCAAAGGAGTGGTATTCCAGACGTCAGCCGTATGCTGGAGGGACAGGTAGCGGGTGTTTCTGTACAGAACGTATCTGGTACATTTGGCGCTGCGCCTAAGCTGCGCATCAGGGGGGCAACCTCGTTAAATGGTGACAATAAACCACTTTGGGTGGTAGATGGGATTGTCCTGGAAGATATTGTAAATGTTTCTAATGAGCAGCTGTCAACCGGAGATGCGAATACACTGATTGGATCCTCTGTAGCTGGGTTGAACTCTGATGATATAGAAAGTTTTGAGATTTTGAGAGATGCTTCTGCCACAGCGATGTATGGAGCAAGAGCGATGAATGGGGTAGTTGTGGTAACGACAAAGAAAGGCAGGAACACGAGTGGTAAACCTGCGGTGTCTTATACCGGTAATTTTACCACCTTTTTAAAGCCCAATTATAACCAATTTGACATCATGAATTCTGGGGACCAGATGCAGGTATACCTGGACATGCAGAATAAAGGCTGGCTGAACCATCCGAAAGTTTCCCAATTAGAGAACGGAGGGGTGTATCGTAAGATGTACGACTTAATGTATGATTATGATCCGGTAACCGGACAGTTTGCATTAAGAAATGATGCGCCTTCACGCCTGACATTTTTAAATCGCTATGCCAATGCGAATACGGATTGGTTTGACGTATTGTTCCGGAACTCTTTGATGCAGGATCATTCCTTAAGCATCACTTCTGGTACGGAAAAGGCCAAAATCTATGCTTCAACAAGTTTTCTGAATGACAGCGGCTGGACAGTAGGAGATGGTGTGAAACGTTTTACAGGGAATATCCGCGGTACTTTCGATCTTTCGGACAGACTGCAGGTGGAACTGATCACCACAGGATCTATTCGCGACCAGCGCAGTCCGGGTACAGTGAACAAAAACGACAACGTCGTTACCGGAAAGGTTCAGCGTGATTTTGATATCAACCCTTTTAATTATGCTCTGAATACCAGCCGCACATTGACCCCTTATGATGCAAATGGCAACCGGGAATACTTTATCCAGAATTATACGCCCTTTAACATTTTACAGGAGCTGGAAAACAACTACATAAAAACCACTGTAATTGACATGAAAGTGCAGGCCGGTTTGAATTATAAAATCCTGGATGGACTTAAATATTCATTTGACGGGGCATACAGATATCTGAAATCAGACCGGGAACATTCCATTACAGAGTATTCCAATGCTGCGAACGCCTACCGGGCTTATGGGAATGCAAATATTATTGATAACAACAGGTTCTTGTATAAAAATCCGGCCAAACCAGGGTCTCTGCCGTCTATTGTTCTTCCAAATGGCGGATTCTATAATACGACCTATGATGGTTTGGTGAATTATTACATGAGGCACTCCCTGGAATACAACAAAATTTTCAAACAGGATCATTACTTTAATGCTTTTGGTTCGGTAGAGTTAAGATCTATTGACAGACAAAACAGATTCAACAACGGTGTCGGTTATCAGTTTGACAGTGGAGGTATCCCTTTTATTGACCCGGATTATTATAAGCAAGCTATAGAAGCTAATAGTTATCCTTATGGGATGACCTATAAGTATGAGCGGTATTTGTCTTATATGCTTCGCGCTGCTTATTCTTACAAAGGCAAATACAGTATTAACGCAACCGGACGTTATGACGGTTCAAACCTTTTGGGACAGTCTTCAACCGCGAGATGGCTGCCAACCTGGAACATCTCCGGTGCATGGAACATGCATGAAGAGGATTTCTTCAAACAGCAAAATATTCTGAGTAGAACAACCATCCGGGCTACTTATGGTTTAACCGGAAGTACGGCAAATGCAACCAACTCAACCATGATCTTGAGGAACCAAACCACCAGAAGAACAGATGCGGTAGATAAAGAATCAGCCATCTATATTGAAAGTCTGGAAAACAGTCAGTTAACCTGGGAGAAACAATATGAAACCAATTTGGGATTTGATCTTGGATTTCTTAGAGACAGGATCACTTTATCCGTTGATTTATACAAACGTAATGGTTATGATCTGATTGGTCTTTTCCCTACTTCAGGTATTGGAGGGCAGATTTTAAAGAATGCGAATTATGCGGATATGAAATCCAAAGGGATAGAGCTGACCTTAAATGCTAAAATTATCAATGGAGATAAATTTAAATGGAGTACGAATCTGAATTTTGGGTATAACAAGAGTGAAATCACCAATCTGGAATATGATCCGATCATTTTTAACCTGGTTACCCCAAATGGAGGACCGAGACTTGGTTATCCTCAAAGAGCATTGTTCTCTATCGTATTTGATGGCTTAGAACATACTACGGGATTACCAACTTTTATCAATGAGAACGGAGTAGGTAAGAGTCAGGGTATAGATTTTCAAAGTACCAATCTGGCACATTTGAAATATGAGGGTCAGGTAGATCCAAAGCTAACCGGTGGTTTTAACAACAGATTTAGCTATAAGGATTTTACCTTATCTGCACTGGTTACTTTTAGTATGGGCAATAAAGTACGTTTAAATCCAAATTTTAGCGATACCTATTCTGATCTTACTGCAACTTCAAATGATTTCCTGAGACGCTGGACAATGCCAGGGGATGAACTTAAAACCAATATTCCTGCCATTGCGGATGCTCTAATTGCCAGTCAGCTGAGCTCATCCAATAACCCTTACAATGCCTATAACTACTCTACAGAGCGTATAGCTGACGGAGGCTTTGCACGGCTAAAACAAGTTATGCTGATGTATCAGTTACCTCTGTCATGGGCAAAAAGGATCGGTGCAACCAATGCGTCTGTAGGCTTGGTTGGAAATAATGTTTGGTTGATCTATTCAGATAGTCGTTTGAATGGACAAGATCCTGAATTCTTTGGCGCAGGTGGTGTAGCAATGCCAATCCCGCGTCAATATTCTTTATCGTTAAAACTTGGATTCTAGAATACAATATCATGAAAAATAAGATATATATATACATCGCTTTAACTGCTCTGGGGATCTCTGCATCGGGGTGCAAGAAATTTCTGGAACACACGCCTGATTTGCGTACGCAGTTAAACTCAACAGAAAAAGTTGCACAATTGCTCACCTCGGCGTATCCGAAAGGAACTTATTTAGATTTTACCGAACTCTCTTCAGACAATGTGGAGGATAAGGGCCCGCGTTCTGATTACCGAACCTTGAGTACAGCAGTTTCCTGGGAGCGGAATTATTTCTGGCAGGACTTTGTTTCTGGTTCTGAAGAAATTTCAGGAACGACAGATTTTTATTGGAGCTCTGCTTATTTGGCTATTGCTTCGGCCAATACGGCTTTACAATACATAGAGAATAATCCTATTGATGCAAAATTAAGAGCTTACAAAGGTGAAGCTTTGGTGGCTCGAGCTTATGCTCATTTTATGCTGGTGAACCTGTATGCCAGGACTTATGTGCCAAACGGAACAAACAATTCACCAGGCATTCCTTTTCTGACGGCTCCGGAGACTGTGGTTTCAGGTAAATACAGCAGGGAGACTGTTGCAGAAACCTATGCTAAGATTGAGAAGGATCTGACTGATGGAATGCCATTAATAGACAATTCGGTATATAAAGCGGCACCAAAGTATCATTTCACATTGAATGCAGTAAATGCTTTCGCTGCTAGGTTCTATTTGTTTAAAGGAGATTTTGCTAAATCCATTATGTACGCTGGCAAAGTATTGACCACTCCGGACCAGATCAAGCCGATGTTAAGACCCTGGAATACGACGTATCAAAATGCTGCTTTTGATGCTTTTAACATCATGTTTACGCAATCCTCCCAAAATTCAAATTTATTGATGGGAGAAGCCAATTCTGTATGGGCGAGAAGTCATTATATCAGATATGGTTTTGGAAGAGCAACTGCCGCTGCTACGGTAAGTGCGGCGAATGTAACTGGAGGGGAATTTGCTTATCGCGGAACAGGACCATTCATTGAACCATTCTTTACGGCTTACAAATTTAAAGAGCTGTTTTTTGAAAGTAAAATCGGTTCAGGTTTTGGGGATCCATATATCATGGTACCCCTGTTTACTGTTGATGAATTATTGATGAACAGAGCAGAAGCTTATACTTCCAGTAACCAGTTTGATTTAGCTTTGCAGGATATCAATACTTTCCTGAGCACCAGGATAAAAAACTATAATCCAGCAGCGCATACGGTCACTTTGGCCAGAATTGCTAGTTTTTATAACATCACAGATCCAAAAGAAGGTTTGATCAAAACCATCCTTGAGCTGAAAAGAGCAGAGTTTATTTCTGAAGGAATCAGGTGGTTTGATTTAAACAGACATGGTTTAACAATCAGACATTCTATGCTGGATGCAAATGGAAAAACAACTTTTATTGAACTTGGAAAAGATGATCCAAGGAGATTATTTCAATTGCCTGAAGCAGCAGTGAAAGCTGGTTTAACGCTTAATCCTAGATAAAGAAAGAAGATGAAAAAGATATTTTTATATGCATTGATATTAGGCACAGGTCTGATGTCCTGCAAGAAAGAAAAAGCACTGGATGTAGATCTCAATAAATCTAATTTGGATAGTTATAAAGATAATGATACAGACAAATGGCTGAAAGCAAATTTCCTGGATGTGTACAACATGGAGGTGATGTATCGTTTTGACCGTTTCCAGATTGATCTTGATAAAGATGCGGTTCCGGTTATCGAAGCAAAGGTAATCCCAATGATGGAAGCATTCCGTTCGGTTTATATCACGCCTTATCTGAACATTGCAGGGAAAAACTTCTTCATGCCAATTGTGCCTAAGGAAGTGGCTTTGTTTGGAAGTGCTCAGTATAGGACCGAAGATCACACCAGGTTATTAGGAACAGCTGATGCAGGAAGACAGATCAATCTCTTTGAAGTGAATAACTTTGATCCGGACAATTTTGATGATTTTCTGGAGAAATTCCACACCATTCACCATGAGTTTACCCACATTCTAAATCAGAATATCCCTGTGCCTCCGGGTTATGAAGAAGTTTCAAATAATTATGTTGGTGCGCAGTGGATACAGCGGACAACAGCAGAAGCAAAAAGCCTGGGTTTTATTACACCTTATTCCAGGATGAATAAAAATGAAGACTTTGCAGAGATGACCGCCACTTTACTGGTTGAAGGACAGGATTATTTTGATATTTATGTGAACACTGCAAATGCAGATGGTGCCACAAAATTAAGGGCCAAAGAGCGGATTATCGTGGATTACTTTAAATCCAGTTTTGGCATGGACTTTCGGGCCCTGCAAGCTGAAGTGAAGAAGGCAATTGCTGGATTAACCACCGGATCAATTTTTTCTGCTGCAGAACTTTTTGCGGGCGGAATATATAAAGGGGTGAGTATAGATAAGTCTGCGGCTAACCAATCGGCAGCTTTTATTACAGCTTTTGATGCAGCTGTAGCTGCGTCCCCTATACCTCTTTCGCCACAATTTGAATTGGTGTTTGCAGATGCAACCAGGGTAAACAGAACTGATCTGATTCTCAAATTTAAAGGTGGGGGCTACGATTTTTGGTTTAATCTAAAAGCAACCTATACGGGTAGCAATGTGAAATTTGTGCTTTCTGATTCAGGAACGAGCACCCCATACGCAAATGGGAATGTGATTAAGACACCAGTTAAGCCGTTACTCGATTATTTTACAACTAAAACCTTTAAAATCGATTGGATCGAAAGTATAATACCAAATTCTAAAGATAAACAACTGGGTTTTATAGATACATCAAACAATAAACTTGGTTTTTATGGGGCAGTTAGCCGGTATTAAAA
>NZ_QAIL01000015.1 GCF_003061025.1 Pedobacter sp. HMWF019
GGTCTATAGAACATCTGGAGGCCTTCAGCCAGGAACTTGCGGCTGGCAGAGAACTTTACATGGGTAAAGAGATCGGTCGGTTTAACCGGGAGATTACCTTTAATGGGGTGAGTTTCGGGTACCAGAAACATACAGTTCTTAAGGATATATCTTTTTCGATCTATAAAAATGAAACAGTGGCCCTGGTTGGTGAAAGCGGGAGTGGGAAATCTACGCTGGTGAATATGATTAGTGGTTTATTGAATGCAGGCACGGGGCAGATCTGTATAGATGGTGCCGACTTGTTAGACATGGATGTGAGAGATTTTCGCAGCAGGATCGGGTATATTACTCAGGAACCAGTGATTTTTAATGATACGGTTTACAACAATGTAACCTTATGGTCAGTACGCACTGCTGAAAACCTCTCCAGATTTGAGGATGCCTGTAAGAGGGCGGCCATCTGGGATTTTGTGCTTTCTGCACCTAATGGCTTGAATACAGAGCTTGGCAATGCAGGAATCAACTTGAGTGGAGGGCAGCGTCAGCGGATTTCTATTGCGAGAGAGTTGTACAAAGAGGTCGATCTTTTGATTCTGGATGAAGCCACTTCTGCACTGGATTCAAGTACAGAACAGCTGATCCAGAAAAGTATGGAGGCATTGAAAGGAAAAGTGACGCTCATTGTAATTGCCCATCGTTTATCTACCATTAAGCAGGCAGACCGTATTGTACTGCTGAAAAAGGGTGAGATTATGCAGATAGACGGGTTTTCGGAACTGGTGGCCAGTAATGGGGCATTTAAAACTATGGTAGAACAACAAGTTATATAGCAGACATTTTAAGAATGAGCAGGAACACATTAATGGGAAATTTAAAGATGCTGACAATTGTAGCAGGTGCCCGACCTAATTTTATGAAAATTGCACCGATAGTGCAGGCCATCCTGGCGGCGCAGAAAAGGGGCCAAAATATAAGCTATCGACTGGTGCATACCGGGCAGCATTACGATGCAAAAATGAGCGATACTTTTTTTACGGAATTGAATATCCCTGAACCTCATGCACACTTGGGTGGTGGTGGTGGAAGCCAGGCGGAACAAACGGCGGCCATTATGGTGGCATTTGAAAAGGAGCTTTTGGTCAATCCTGCCGATCTGGTGGTCGTGGTTGGAGATGTAACTTCTACCCTGGCCTGCTCTATTGTCGCTAAAAAACTGCAGATCAAGGTCGCACATGTTGAAGCCGGTATCCGTTCCTTTGACCTGAGTATGCCCGAAGAAATCAACAGGATGGTTACCGATAGCATTACAGATTATTTTTTTACCACCACCACCTGGGCAGGAGATAATCTGAGGGCCAATGGCATTTCTGATGAAAGGATATTTTTTGTGGGGAACGTGATGATTGATACTTTACTGGCCAATCAGCATAGATTTAAGAAGCCTGATTTGTGGGAGGAGCTGGCTCTTCAAAAAGGGAGCTATTTTATGATGACACTGCATCGGCCGGGTAATGTAGATGAAGAAAGTAAATTTAGTGCTTTGTTTGAAGCTATTATAAAAGGTGCACAGGGATATCCTTTGATTTTTCCTGTGCACCCGCGGACCAGACAGGTGATAGAAAACTTGAAAGTTAAGGCTGCTGAGGGTATAAACCGTCTGAGTTTGAAAGACGTTCCGAATCTGCATTTAACGGAGCCGATGGGCTATCTGGAGTTCAACTATCTTGTGGAACGGGCAAAAGCTGTAGTGACAGATTCTGGAGGAATTACGGAAGAAACAACCGTGATGAGCATTCCATGCCTGACCTTGAGGGACAATACCGAGCGTCCTGAAACCTGTGAAATAGGTACCAATGAATTGGTGGGTACCAACCCTGAATCCATTGGTCCAATGTTGAATAAACTCTTTTCAAATAACTGGAAAAAAGGAGGAATCCCTGAAAAATGGGATGGTAAGGCTGCGGAGCGAATTGTAGACATTTTATTAAAAATTGGATAATGGAAAGTAAACGCATATTAATTGTGAGCCGGTCTTTTTATCCTGAAAATACACCGAGAGGTTTCAGGACTACGGAGCTGACCAAAGAATTTGCGAGAATGGGACATCAGGTTACGGTGATCACTCCGCGCAATAAAGAGTTGCATGATGGATTTGAAAAGAAACATGGTGTAAAGATTAAGGATCTGGGAGCGTTAAAATGGAGGCCTGTTGCTGTGAAAGGTAGTGGTTTAAACCGCTTATTCAGGAGGATACTGGTCAGGGCATCCAGTCTGCTTATTTTATATCCTGATATAGAAAGCCTCTTTCTGGTTCGTAAAGCCTTAAAGAAGGAGCAGGAACATTATGATCTTTTGTTAACCATTGCAGCGCCGCACCCGGTACACTGGGCTACTGCAATGGCGCTTAAAAATAGCAGACCGATAGCAAAGCGGTGGGTTGCAGATTGTGGAGATCCTTTTATGGGGGGTGAAAATGATACGTTTAAACGTCTTTTCTATTTTAAATATTTTGAAAAGTGGTTTTGCCGCAAGGCGGATTTTATCACCGTACCTATAGCTGAAGCGATTCCGGCTTATTATCCTGAGTTCAGAAATAAGATCAAGGTGATTCCTCAGGGATTCAGGTTTGAGGATGTACGGTTTAAAAATCAGCTGAAACAAAATAAAGTACCAACTTTTGCCTATGCGGGAACGCTGATCCCCCGGGTGAGGGATCCGCATGAGTTTTTTGACTATCTAAGTAAAACTAATCTGGATTATAAGTTTTTTATCTATACCGGGAATACAGAATATGCACAGAAATATGCGGCTTTGTCAAAAGGCAGAATAGAAGTACGTCCACCTGTTCCCCGCCTGGAACTTCTGGACCAGCTTCAGGATATGGATTTTGTGGTCAATTTTGAAAACAAAGGAGCGCGGCAGTCGCCAAGTAAATTAATTGATTATGTGATCTTGAAAAAGCCAATTTTATCAGTAAAGACTTTTGGTTTTTCTTCAGATACATTCCTGGAGTTTCTAGATAAAGATTATAGAAATCAACTCCAGGTTGAAGATCCTGATCAATATAGAATCGAAATGGTTTCCCGGAAAATGATTGACTTAATAGACTGTAATTAATGTATAAACGCTACATGATATCTCTTTTTGTTTGGAGCCTTTTTCTGGTGTCTCCGATGGTATCTCTTTTAATTGCTTTGAAAAGTTACAAAGGGCCGCTGGTGAAGAATGTATTGTGGGCATTTATTATTTTCTATGGTTTCAATTTCGTGATCTATGATGAATTTATGGATGCGAACAGGTATGCAGAAAGATTGGTTACACTGCATCGCACCGAGGTAGGGTTTGACAATTTTTTAGGCTTATTCTTATCTGATGATGAAAGCAGTTTTCTGGATGCGGCTGGTCCTTTAACTACTTTTTTGGTGTCGAGGTTTACAGAGAGTGCAGCTGTTCTGTTTGGGGTATATGCTATGGTATTTGGCTTTTTTTATTCCAGAAATGTCTTTTTTATCCTGGATCAGGCAGAGGGGAAACTAAAAACAGCTTCCTGGATCTTGTTATTTGTGGTGTGCCTGACCATTCCTTTCTGGTCTATCAATGGCTTCCGCTTCTGGACCGCCTCCCAATTGTTTTTATATGGTATGCTACCTTATCTGTTTGGGGAGAAGAAAAAAAAATATCTATTGATCTCAGCCTGTTCGGTCTTGTTTCATTTCTCTTTTATGATTCCGGTTGTCATCCTTTTGATGTCCAGGGGATTTACTAAAAACTTAACGGTATTGTATAGTCTTTTTCTGGGCTCCTTTTTGTTCAATTTTATACAGTTGGGGCCTTTACAAGAATTCCTGATGCAATACGCGCCAGATTTTTTACATACTAAACTTCATACGTACGTAAATGAGAACTATGCCGGGAATCTGGAAGCCGCACAGGAAACTACAAAATGGTTTGTTCTATTTAAGTCTGAATTGATCCGGTATTTTGGACTGGTGCTGATTTCAGTGCTTTATTTCTTAAACAGGAATTATGTCAAAAGCAATCCTTTGTTACTGGATGTTTTCTGCATGATCCTTTATTTTTCAATCATTAATAATGTCATTGCATCTATTCCATCAGTTGGCCGTTTCCAGGTACTCAATTATTTTTTGCTGTACACTTTTGCGTTGCTGATGATACAGAATGCTGCAGAGGAATTTATCTGGTTGAAAAGAATAGTGTATTTGGGGGCTCCAATGCTGGCTGTTTTTATTGTTTTTCAACTAAGAATAGGTTTTCAAACGATTAATATATTAACGATTACGGGTAACCCTTTTTTATGTATAGGTGAAAAAGGAAAAGCAGTTTTAGATTTTTTTAAACAGTGATTGGCTGTAACCAATAATAGGAATCATGTTTGATCAAATGAAGAAAAAGTTATCTTATCATGTACAATCTGCGATAGGTCAGACGGTAAAGAAGAAGATTGTGGTGTTTGAATCGGACGATTGGGGAGGGATTCGTATGCCTTCTTTACAGGCTTTCAATCATTTAGCAGGCAAAGGGATTCCGGTGGATAAAGACTGCTTTAGCAAGTTTGATAGCCTCGCTTCGGCAGATGATGTTTCTGCTTTGTTTGAAGTTCTAAGCCGGCACAGAGATGTGAATGGAAACCCGGCAATATTTACGTTTAATGTGACCACTGGAAATCCTGATTTTGAAAAGATCAGGAAGAATAGATTTACTGAATTCTTTACTGAACCTTTTTTTGGAACGCTGGAACGCAGCAGGCCTGGAGTGCTTAAATTATGGAAGACTGGTATGCAAGAGAAGTTGATGTTTCCGCAATACCATGGAAGGGAGCATGTTCAGCAGCAGAGATGGTTGAGAAGTTTGAGGGAAGGAGAACGTTTTGCGCTGGAGGCTTTTGAGCAAGGTGTTTTTGGAATAGCTCCAGCATTTGACAAAGCTGAGTATTATATGGCAGCTTATGATTATACGGAGGATGTGGAGGATGCTTATCAGAGAGAAAGCATTGCAGCTGGACTAAGAATATTCCAGGATTTTTTTGGTTTTACGCCAAGGTCTTTTATACCTCCTTGTTATATAGCCTCAGACTGGCTGATCAGTCTCTTGAACATCAGGGGGGTATCTGCACTTCAGGGGAAGATCATCAGGTTGGAACCCAAAGGTATTGTTAAAGGCAGACGGACATACAAAAGGCATTACAGGTGCTCGGGTGCCGATCCGCAAACCGGTCGCGTTAACCTGGTGCGGAATTGTTTTTTTGAACCATCTTCCAGGCCTGCTTATCATTGGATATCAGATTGTTTACAACGGATGGAGATTGCCTTTGCCTGGAACAAACCGGTAATTATTGACACACACAGGCTGAATTATATTGGCTATTTGGTAGAATCTAACCGCACAGAGAACCTGAGGCTTTTAAATACTTTATTAACAGAGATGCGGAAGAAATGGAAGGACATAGAATTTATGCATTCCCAGCAACTGGCAGATTACTATAAGGAGGTTTTATGAAAGAAAAAATTGCATTCATACTAAACAGTATTGATGGCGGTGGGATAGACCGTGTGGTCACCACGTTTGCCAATGAAATTGCACAAGCTGGTCAATATGAAGTGGTATTGATCTTACTGCACCGGAAGCCACATTTTTTTGCACTTCATCCGGAGGTAAAAGTTATAGAAAACCGAGCCGGGCGCAAAGGAAGTTCGAAATTGCGTTATATGCTTAGAACAGGTGTTTTTGTGCGTAGAACCTTAAAAGAATTGAACCCATTGAGGGTTGTCTCTAATGGAGAATGGTTAAATTCTTTTGTGTATTTGTCTTCCTGGGGTCTTTCCTATCCCATTTATTTTACAGACCACTCCAATCCGGAACGTAAGGGCCAGTCTCCTTTTCCTTATATGGATAAATTGATCTATCCACGGGCAAAGGGGGTACTTGTTCTTTCAGAAGCGGCCAAAGAAAAAGTGAAAAATGTATTTGGACAGCAACGTGTGTTTGTGGTGGATAACCCAATTTGTTTTCCTGAGACCAGTGCCGTGGAGAAAGAAGATGTGGTGATCTGTATGGGAAGGCTTTCGCCGGAAAAGGGGCAGGATGTGTTGATCAGGGCTTTTTCGAAGGTGGAAAGTAATTGGAAATTACACCTGCTGGGGGACGGTAAGATGAGGCCCAGCCTGGAGAAATTGGCAGATGAACTGGGTATCAGGAATAGGGTGGTTTTTTTAGGTCTGCAGCAGGATATAGCCGGATTTTTGTCCAAAGCGAGCATCTATGTGATGCCCTCGCACACGGAAAATTTTCCAATGGCCCTTTTGGAAGCGATGTCGCTTGGTTTGCCTTGTGTGGCTACAAACTGCATGCCCTGGAGAAAAGAAAATGACTTTATAAAAGGCGGTTATAACGGAATTAAAGTTCCGGTTAACGACCCCGAAAGTATGGCTGCCGGACTTCATAAGTTGATGAAGGACGCCTCGCTAAGAGCGCAATTTGCGGAAAGGGCTGTGGAAATTAAAGATCGATACAGTTTGAAGTACATCGTAAATGATTTTTTAACGGCTTTAGAATTAAATACCTTATCATGAAAACAGGAATGCCTTTAATCAGTATTATGATTCCTGTTTATAACGGGGCAAACACGATACCTTTTACGATTCATTCTCTATTGCTGCAAAGTTATCAGAACTGGAAATGTTTTATTGTAAATGATGGTTCTACAGACGGAACTGCTGCTTATCTGGACAGCCTGGAGGATGAGCGCTTTCAGGTGATCCACCTGGACGAAAATAAAGGAAGACCTTATGCCAGGCAGGTTATTCTCGATGCAGCAGCAGGTAAATACCTTGCCTTTCTGGATGCGGATGATCTCTATCATCCTTTAAAGCTGGAAAAACAGGTTCAGATCCTTGAAAATTATCCGGAGGTATTGATTACCTGTTGCGGAAATGCAAGTTACAATGACGCTTATGCCCTGCAGACAGTTAGAGGGAAAGGGAAAGGCAAGCCTACAAAATATAGGATTGGTGATCGCCAGAACGTCGTGTTGAGAACTGCTATGGTCCGTTTGGATGAGGCAAAGAAATGCAAATTCAATTTGAAATTGAATATGGCAGAAGACAATGATTTTACGGGAAGGCTTTTGCATGACCGTTATTTCCTGACTACAGCGGAGACTTTATATTACTATTCGGAGTTTGTTTCGGTGACGGGTAGAAAGGTGTTGGCCTCTTATTACTACGATGTCATCTATCATTTTGGCTTGCTCAAATATGGTGTCTGGACAAATTTAAAATCTGTTTTTTTAACGACGGCTAAATTTGCTGTAACAGCGATTTTGTTGCCCTTTAAGGGGGTAGAGTTCTTTCTTAGAAAAAGAGGAGTGTTGCCTGATGCGCTGGAAATCGCAGAGTTTGAACAATTAAAGAAGGCCCTAAATCTAATCCCGGAAAACTATGAGTAGAAAGATATTAGTCGTAGCTACATCGGATATTCATTTACAGGTTTTCCATCTTCCTTATCTGAAAATGTTGAAGGATAAGGGATATGAGGTTAACGTTGCAGTAGAGGTGAGGGGAAATGGAAAGGTCCCTTTTGCAGATCATTTGTTTAACCTGCCCTTTAAACGCACTTTGTTTTCGTTTAGATTGCTGGAAGCCTATCGACGCCTGGAAAAGATCATTAACGAGGGAGATTATGCGCTGGTGCATTGCCATACACCTATCCCTTCAGCGATGACCAGGCTTGCCGCCGGAAAGGCCAGAAAGAAAGGAACGGTGGTTCTGTATACGGCTCATGGATTTCATTTCTATAAAGGAGCTCCTTTGTCTTACTGGCTAACTTACTATCTGGCTGAGAAGTACCTTTCGGGAAAAACAGATGCGATTATCACCATTAACAAGGAAGACTATGACCTGGCCAGTAAGAAATTCTATGCAAACAGAACACACTATATTAAGGGAATCGGCGTAGATACATCGAAGTTTCGAAAGATTGAACCAGTTAGTAAAGAAAACTTTAAACGGGAAATGGGTTATGAACCCAATAGCTTTATCCTGTTGTATGCTGCCAATTTCATAGACAGAAAAAACCATCAATTTGTATTGAGGGCATTGGGTGGACTAAAAGATCTGATCCCGGAAATCAAAATTCTGTTTGCAGGTTCGGGGATCAGGATGCAGAAAATGATTGATTTTACGACGGAACACGGACTTCATGCCTATGTCGATTTTTTGGGTTTCAGAAAAGATATGGATCGTTTGCTGGCTATTGCTGATGTGAGCATATCTTCCAGTAAACAAGAAGGCCTGGGCCTTGCGCTGGCAGAAGCCATGGTTTGCGGTGTACCGGTAATTGCGAGTGAAGATCGCGGCCATAAGGAATTGATTGTGCATAATGAAACGGGCTTTCTCTTTGAGCAGGAGAACGAACAGGCATTTATCGATAGTGTTTTTAAGCTCTATCAGGACCGTGACCTTTCCAAGAAATTTGTGAAGAATGGTGTTCAAAAAATCCGGCAATTTTCTATTGAAAATTCGCTGGCATCTATGGATAAAATTTATGATATGTATTTAACAGAGAAGTGATGAATATTCAAACGATTAAACATTCCCTTGTCTCTGCCGTTAAAAACCTGCCTGGAAAATCCATTGGGAAAAAAGTTGTGGTTATCGAGTGTGATGATTGGGGGAGCATTGGAATGCCTTCTGAAAAAGCATACCGTAAGCTTTCTGCTGCCGGACTTCCGGTAGAAAAAAGCAGGTTTTACCAGGAAGACACTTTGGAAGATACTCCAGATCTGGAAGCTTTATTTACCGTGCTGAGGAAATATCAGGACAGCCGTGGAAATCATGCGGTAATGACGCCGTTTTGCAATATGGCGAATCCAGATTTTGAACGGATAAAATCTGGTGGCTTCCAGGAGTATTACCCTGAAGTGTTTACAGAGACGTATAGGCGCTATGGAAGGAGTGCCAGGATGATGGACCTTTGGCGACTGGGAATTTCGGAAGGCATATTTGTTCCGGAGTATCATGGAAGGGAGCATATCGCTACCGACTTGTGGTTACGGTTTCTGAGGGAGGGAGATGCAAAACTCAGGACGGCTTTTGATAGTGGATTTGTTTGTTATTCTCCACCTGGTTTGCCAGCACAGGCAAAGGACTTCAGGCCGAATTTTTACATTATTGGAGATCATGCAAGGGAAGGGCTGAGACGGTCTATGGAAGAAGGGATTGATCTGTTTAAAACTGTTTTTGGTTTTGCACCAATTGTTTTTAATGCACCCAACGGCGTTTTCCTGCCAGAATTTAATAAGAGTCTGATAGAGAAAGGCGTAAGATTTAACGCCGTTCCGAGAAAAAGGCTGGACAGAAATGAGGACGGGCAATACCGGCACCGATCCTATGTTACTGGTCATCAAACTGCTGAAGGGATGACTTGTTATGTCCGGAACTGCAATTTCGAGCCTACAGATCCGGCTTATAAAAATACTGATCATGTGGTCAACCAGATCAATGGTGCCTTTTTATGTGGAAAGGCCGCCATTATTGGCACACACAGGGCAAATTTCGTTGGAGGGGTGAAGGTGTCTTGCAGAGATAAGGGGCTTTCGGAACTGGATATTTTGCTAAAGCGGTTGCTGAAGAGATGGCCGGATATAGAGTTTAGGAGTTCACGTCAATTTACCGATTTATTATTATGAAGAAAACATTCATTGTTGCTGTCTATAAATTGTACAGCTGGCTGAATGGCGGAGAGATAGGCCGCTACTTCAAAGAAGTTAAGACTGTTCACGATCATACCCGGTCAATTGAAGAAGCAGAAATACGCAAATACCTTTCTGAGGGTGGTTTTGAAGTAGAATTGAAACTTGCTCCTTTGATGATCAAGAAAGACATCTCTGCACGCCTGAAGACAACCGATAAAAGCAGGATTCATTCTTTTGCATTTACGGGAGGTTCTTATGGAGAGCCTTTTAAGGTGCCTTATTCTAAAGCCCGCACCCTGGTCAGAACAGCTTCCTTTAAATATTTTAATGAAATTGCGGGTTATCGCCTGGGCGATCCATTTTTATTGATTGCTGCAAAAGAAAAACCACAATGGAAACAGTTCTTAAGGAATGAATACCGTTTTGTTCCGAAGCGATTAACGGAAGAAAAAATAAAAGGAATCGCAGATCTTCTGATCGCGAAAGGGATAAAAGTGATTATCGGATTTCCTTCTGTTGTTTATGAACTGGCTTTGTTTATCGATAAACACCCGGTAAAGCACCAGGTGAAGGCCATCATTTTTACGTCAGAACCGATCATTGAAGAGAAAAGCGCCTTCATTAGAAAGATTTTTAATTGTAGGGTAACAGACAGGTATAGCAATGAGGAAGTGGGACTTATTGCGCAGCAGCGAGAATTTGGGGGAACTTATTTTACCAATCGATATAATGTTTTGGTCGAAATCCTGGATGAGCAGCTCAACCCTGTTAAAGAAGGAGAAACGGGAAGGGTTGTGGTAACGGATCTCAAAGCTGATATTTTACCAATTGTGCGTTACGATACCGGTGATCTGGCGGTTGCTCACCGATATGAAAATGGCCAGCTTCTGGAGCTCAGAAGTATTTCGGGAAGAGTTACGGAGCAAATCTATACCACTGATGGGCATGTTATTGCACCTCTGGCCCTGGGACCCCTGATTCATATGCCATTAACAAAGTCGGGCTATTATAATCAGTTTCAATTCGCTCAGGTTGGGCAAAGACATTATGAACTCCGGATTAAAACTGAACAGGGTCTTCCTGATGAAATTGTGGAGACAATTGAACAGAATTTACTGGCGATCCTTGGAACTGAGGCACAATTGACCTGTAAGTTTCTAAAAGACATCAGGCCGCAAAGTTCAGGTAAAAGACCAATTTATAAGAATGAATGGTTAAACCGTAAAGAGAATTAAGATGTACAGGTTTTGCTTCAAAAGAGTATTTGATTTTATAAGTGGATTATTCCTGTTGCTCCTGGTTTCGCCAATCTTTCTGATCACATTTCTGATTTTGAAACTTGACTATAAAGGGGATGTTTTTTTTAAGCAAAAGCGGCCGGGTTATAAGGAGCGGCCTTTTTATATCTTAAAGTTTAAGACCATGCGGGATACTAAAGATGCATCGGGCGTTTTGCTGCCAGATAACCAAAGGGTTACTACAATAGGACAAAAAATCAGGAAATGGTCGGTCGATGAAATCCCACAATTGATCAATGTGATCAAGGGGGATATGAGTTTGGTAGGACCAAGGCCACTTCTATTTAAATATATCCCCCTATATACTGAACAGCAACGTAGAAGGCACAACGTTAGGCCGGGGATGACGGGACTGGCTCAGATAGGCGGGAGAAATTCAATTTCCTGGGAAAGAAAATTTGAGCTTGATTGTGAATATACAGAGCGGTTGTCGCTGTGGCTTGATGTGAAAATCCTTTGTCTCACCTTCTTTAAGGTGATCAGGCGAGAGGGAATTAATCAAAGCGTAGAGCGTCCTATGCAGCCTTTTACCGGGACAAACTGAAAACTATTCCATAGATAAAATATATAGATGTTAAATTAAAAGACACGTAATATGAGAAATTTGATCATTATTGGAGCGGGAAGTGTGGGCGGGCACATCGCTAATAATTTGAAATTATATGGTCTTGAAGATAGATTGCTGGGGTTTTTAGACGATGACCTCAAAAAACAAGGAGGATATATGTTTGGTTATCCTGTAATCGGACCGGTATCGTGGATCTTAGATCAGGTGGATTGTGATGTGGTTATTGGTATCGCCTTTCCCTCCATAAAAAGAAAAATCCTGGACCTGATTTCTGTCAACTATTCTTTGAATTATCCCACACTTATTGCCCGGGATTCCTGGATTTCCAACGACTGCACCGTGGGAAAAGGCAGTATTGTCTACCCTGGCGTGTGTGTGAATTATGGTTCTGTGATCGACGAATTTGTGGTGCTGAATATGAATTGTGCTGTTGGACATAATTGCACCGTCTCGTCTTATTGCTCCTTAGCCCCTGGGGTTAATCTTGGTGGTCATACCTATCTGGAGGAGAGTGTGCAGATGGGGATAGGTGCCTCCACAGTCCAAAGTTCAGTCATCGGAAAAGGTGCCATTGTTGGTGGGCAGGCAATGGTCATTCACCATGTTCCTTCGGAGGTGACTGTAGTGGGCGTGCCGGCTGCAAGCAGGAGAACATTTATTTTGAAGCCACACCCGGATACCGGCGAAGTGCAGCTTGCTCAGGCGGCTGATCAATAGTGTTTTAAGTGTATATGTGTAAATAAAATTGCACTTCATTTACATATAGTTTCATAATAATATCAAATAAATACCAAAGCTATATCTATTGTTTATTTTCGAGAAATAATTTTTTGTTTGGACTATGGGCTGTCCTTAAATAGAGTTTTAAATTCCGCATTAAAAAAATTTATATGAAATCTAAATTTACGCCTTTATTATCATGTTTTTTGGTTCTGATGCTTTTCGGTATTGGATGTAAGAAAAGAAGTGAAGATGTTCCCGATGTTTTGAAAGAGGTCAATTTTAGGGAAATGGTTGTTCCAAATGGATTTAACTATTCAACTACCCAGTTGAAAAACTTGAATGTTAAAGTAAGTCTCTTAGGTGGCGAAGCTTATGAAGGCGCAAAATTTGATGTTTACCTGGACAATCCCCATGACTATATTGATCAGCCCGAAGACTTGAACAAACTTCGTAAGGTCATGTCGATTACTTTAAATAAAGAAGGCAAATACAATACAGAATTGAAATTGCCTGGTTATATCGAGAAGATTTACCTGGTTTCTAAATCGGTTGGTATTCCAGATTATTTCGAATTAAGTGCTTCTTCGACAGGGTTTAATCTCAATTATATGCCGGTTATTCAGGAAGTAACCCGCTCTTATAGTTTGATGAACAAATTGTCAAGCGTTCGTGGAGCGGTGAGCGCAGGTAACCTTGGTGCTCAGGCTATAAAATCCTGGAGTAATGTTGGATTCCCGGATTATCTTATCGATCCGATACCGGTGCCTGCGGCCTTTTTAAACCGAATTGGTGCAGCGCTTCCACGTGGACAAAAGGTAAATCCTGATTTTATGGGGTCTGGTGCTCCAAGGACAATTGTGCTGGATTTAAAACCTGGACAAACAGCTGATGTGAATATTACGTTCCTTTTTGCGAACTCTGCCAATAAAAATACTTTAGGCTATTACTGGTATCCAACAAACACTCCTCCTGCGTCTGCAGCTGCAATAGTGAATAAAGGTTATATTTTTCCAAGTACCTCCAGAACTACTGTTACGGATTATAGCGGCTTAGTAGCTGGTAATACAGTCAAGTTAACCGGTCCTAATGCCGACGGATCTTTTCCTCCGAATACTTCTATCGGATTTTTCCTGATTGCGAATGGATTTACACCAAGCAGTACTGTGGGTACTCCAGGAACAATTAATACGGGAAGAACAACTTATTATTCCAATAAGAATTTCAATGCGGCCGGTACAACTGGTAATATGAGCGGTGTTAAAGAGCGAATGATTGCTATTTATGACCAGTCTACAAATAAAATTGTATGGTCTGTGGAAGACGGTACTGATGGTGATTATTCGGATGTTGCCTTTTTTGCTACTTGGAATCCTAATGAGGCCATCAATACAGGTGAATTTCCTACAGTACCTACCGTTCCGGGACAAACACAGGACATTATCTATACACCTTCCGCAAATACAAAGGGAACTTTATTATTTGAAGATTCCTGGCCAAAACTTGCAGATTTTGATATGAACGATATGGTGCTTAACTATAGGCATGCTGCAAAGGTAGATGATTTTGGTCAGCTGGTAAGTGAGGTCAATTTCAGCTTTGATCTGGTAGCGGTTGCTGCTAAACAGAATAACGGTTTTGCTGTTATGATTCCGAATATTGCTCCGGGTCTTGTTGCTTCCATCAGTAAACTAAACTTTAGCGGTCAAAACATAAATACCCTCCAGGATATCACTTATTCAATAGAGCCTGGTCATACCAATGACCTGGTGATCAAATTGTTTGATGGTGCATCCACCATGATGGGTGGTGATTGTATTAATAATGAAGGCTCGGGATGTGTTCTTGGTGGAGCAAAAACATTTTCTTTTACAGTGAAATTTACCAGTCCGGTTAAGGTAAGTGATTTTAATAACATCTCTCCGTTTATCATTCCAAGGGGAAACAGGGTTTTTGAAACACATTTGGCTAATCAGCGGCCAAGCGCAAAAGCGGATACCAGGTATTTTAGTACAGATGATGATGGTTCTGTTCCTGCGCAAGGGAAATATTACCTAAGTAATACTAAAAATAGCGTAGGCAATATCAACTGGGTTGTGGAGGTTCCTGAGCAGATCCCTTATCCAAAATCAGGTGTTTCAATGACGCTTGCCTATCCAAATTTTGTAGAATGGGCCAAATCAGGAAATACGCTTAAAAAAGATTGGTACACTAACGGAACAGGAAACAGGGTGATGTCTAAATTGGTTAACCCGCCTAACTAGTATGGGTTTTATCATGCTTAAGCAAATTTCGCTTAAGCATGATTAGGTTAGGGATATTTTTGGAATGAGATTAAGGCTTATAAATTTTGCAATTATTGTTTACTACTGTTTATCAGCTCTTCTAGGTAGGAGATCTAAAATAGAGGAGGATGACGACCTTAATCAAAGGGGGAAGATTATCGTCTCCCTGACAACAAAACCGGAAAGAATAGCTAAAACCTGGCTGGTTGCGGAATCAATTTTAAGGCAGAAGAAAAAACCAGATGGATTGATTCTTTATGTGGCCAGAGATGAGTTTGAGAAAGAAAGTGCCTTGCCAAGAAGCATTCTTTCTCTGAGAAAGAGAGGACTGAGAATTGTTTTTGTGCAGGATAACTTAAAACCTCACAATAAATATTTTCATGCCATGTGTGCTTATCCGAAGGCAGATATTTTAACAATAGACGACGATAAGATCTATACTCCAAATTTGGTTGGTAACCTGACTGAATATAGTAAAAAGTACCCGGGATCGATTTGCGCGGTACTTGTTAGAAGGATTATGGTGAAGGACCGGCTGGTCAATAGTTATTTGAATTGGATGATACCCAGGAAGAATGCCAACCCATCTCACGCGCTGCTGAGCCTGGGGGTGGGCGGGGTACTTTTCCCTTCGGGCTCACTTCATTCAGATCTGTTTGATGTGGAGCAGCTGAAAGATAAGGCCTTATTAACAGATGATTTGTGGATAAAGATCATGGCTTTGAAACAAGGGACTAAAATCGCTTCGGCTGCGGGGATGTTTGATTATCCTTTTATTTCGATAGTTGGCCTGGGTAAGGAACAGTTGATGAATTTGAATGTGCTGAAGGGACAGAATGATGTTGTTTTTAAAGATTTATTAGAAAGTTATCAGATAGATATTGGTCAGCTTGCTGAGGGATAATGAAATAACCGAATGAAAAGAGTGGAATTGCTTGGGCCATCGGGTGTTGGAAAGACATTGTTGTACCATCGGGTATCCAGCCAGTTCCAATATAGAAGGTTTTTAAACATAGAAGAAGCCTGCTTGAAGGCAGCGTTAGCGAAACAACCTGTATTTCCTTCGATGAAGTACTTGTTTTATCTGTTGCTAAAATCTGGATGTTTTAAATGGAAACGACAAGGCCTGGCGCATCATTTATTACTGGATGAGGAAGGATCAGGTGTGGCCAGAGAGGGGTATTGGCTAAGCTTTAAGACGCTGGAAGCATATTTACTACAGGAGAAGGATGCAGCGGTGGTAAAAAAAAGACTGGAGAATTTTGTACGGAATGTACAAAGAAATAGGGTACTGGATAAACGCCTGGAAAGGGATGACCTGGTGTTTTTTGATGAAGGATTGCTTCATCATCACCACGGGTTTGAACCGGAACTTTTTCATTGCTACACACCTGAGGAAATCCAAACTGACCAGGGTTTACAAATAGATGGAATTGTGTTGTGTGACTTGTCGTTTGGAAAGAATATGGAACGTATTCTAACCAGAAAAAAACAAGGGATTAGAACATTTAGCCATGGCCATTTGAATGGTGTTGCATTGGAAAATTATGTGTTTCAGGCAAGGTTGGAGTACCAGTTGAAGGTAGAAGTACTAAAAAAAATAGGTGTTAGAATATTACGCCTCAATATGGAAGATGATTTACGGGACAATGCGGAGCGGATTGGCCTTTTTATAAATAACCTTACTAGTTAGAGTAATTCGAAATATGAAGTTAAAATTATTATGCATCGCGATGATGTGCTTGTCTGTAATGAAGATTTATGCGCAGGATCCAAGGGTTTCACAGTACAATTCTATTCCTTTGCTGGTTAATCCGGCACAAACTGGAGACTTTGAGGGCAGATACAGAATTTTAGGTCTGGCTTCGAAGGTATATACTGACGTTTCTGAAAATTATTTCTATAATGCTTCACTGGATTACCGGATAGGAAAATCTGGCAGCTGGGCTGTGGGTTTGAACTACCTGCAGTCTGGATCTAAGAACTTTCCGGTAAATGGGCGCTACTATGGTCTGTCTGTTGCTAAAGGAATCTTTTTGGACCAGGCTCATGTACAGGAGTTAAGGCTGGGTGCACAGGCGAGTTATATTAAAGGACATATTGATCAAAATAAAGGCAGTTATGACAGGTTCCTGGATGTTGGCGCATTCAGACATGAAAAAAGAAGTGTCACTGAGCCAAACTATATTGGTGATGTTTCCTATTTGAATTACAGCATAGGTGCTAAATATTTATTTACACTGGACAGATTAAAGGTCCAGACCGGTTTTTCTGCTTATAACATTACCAATCCAGAATACAACTTCCTTTACAAGGGCAGTTTACTTAAGCGGTACAGGGTAACTGCTTTAACGAGTTTATTTTACCAGGTAAATCCAAAAAACGGGCTTAAAGTGGAGCAGTACTCCTGGAAAGAGGGGGTGTTTTTAAGGGATTACAAGGCCAAAAGAGACACTGCCGGTATACATGAAACGACCTATGGGCTTACCTGGATGAGGTTTGATAAAGAGAATGTCTTGTCGCTGGGTTTGTTTACACGATCATGGCAGAGTGGCTATGTGGTTGCGGGTATGAATCTGTCCGACCGTTGGGGTTTAAGCGCGAGCTATGAGGTGCCATTCCTGAAATCGTATTATGATGTATCACATCTGGAGTTGGGAATTTCTTTTTATCCTTTTAGAAAAAAGGCACCTAAGTCTGAGGTTCCAGATCGTATGAACAGGCAAATACAAGCTTTACTTCCATTTGGAACGAGTTTTTGCAGTCCTTGTCCGGATCCGAAAATGGTGATGCCGATGCCTGTTAAAGTGCAACCCGTGGTTCCTGAAAAACCGTCAGACAGTATTCCTAAAAATAAAGATCTTCCTGAAATTTTGAAATCAAATGAAGGTGCGGGCTTACTATATAAAGACACAATTTATTACAATTTGGATAAATATAATATTAGGCCGGATGCCCGTGAAAAATTAGATCGGATTGGTTCATTGATGAGGAGGTTTGATTTTCTTTCGCTCCAGGTGCAGTCTCATACCGACCTGAGAGCCAATGCCGTCTACAATCAGAGGTTAAGTGAAAATAGGGCAGGTTCTGTTGAAGCCTATTTAATGGGTGCGGGAATAAGTCCTGATAAGATCACCAAAACCTGGTTTGGAAAATCTAAGCCAATTTATAACTGTGCTTCCTGTGATGAAATCAAGCAGGAAAAAAACAGAAGGAGTGAGCTTAGTCTGTATGGTTTTAATGAAGACAATATGAAAGCCTTGTTAAAAACCAAATTTTTTGGAGATGAAGTACAAACGCTTGGCCAGTTACGAGAAAAGATCAAACAACTGGTTGTTTTGGACCAGTCAGGCTCTGAAACGCCAGTTTTAACGCAGAGAAAACAGAATGAAACGGGTTATTATACAGTGCAGATAGGTGCTTTTAAAGATCTGGAAAATAATTTAGTTGTGGATCTTAAAGGGTTCAGGTTATTCAATGAAAAGGGCGAAGATGGCTTCAGAAGATATTTTTATGGCGTTTTCGGTTCTAAGGAAGAGGCACAGGAAGCATTAGTTAAGTTAAAGGGGCTGGGTTTAAAAGAGGCCTTTATCAGAAGTGTTAACGTCTCACTAAAGTAGAATTTAAGTTAATCATTAGGCATTAATTTTTTAATATGAACAATTCATCAAACATTAAAATCTGGTTAAGTTCTCCCCACATGAGTGGAAAAGAGATGGGATACATTGAAGATGCTTTCAAAAGCAACTGGATTGCTCCTGCGGGGCCGCATATAGATGCTTTTGAGCGGGAGTTGTGTACTTACAATAGTGTTGGACATAGTGCTGTTCTAAGTTCCGGAACAGCTGCTTTGCACCTGAGCCTGTTGTTGCTGGATGTTGGGCCAGATGATTATGTACTTACCCAAAGCCTTACTTTTGTAGCCTCTGCAAATCCAATCAAATACCTTGGGGCCACACCTGTTTTTATTGACTCAGAAGCTTCGACCTGGAATATGTGTCCTGAGCATCTTGAAATGGCTATTCTGGATTGTTTAAAAGGAAATATAAATACAAAATCAGGAAAAGGGCCTTCTAAATTACCCAAGGCAATCATTCCTGTGCATTTATTCGGAATGCCTGCAAATATGGAGGAGATCTTAAAAGTGGCCAATAAATATGGTATTCCCGTTGTTGAAGATGCCGCCGAATCACTGGGCAGCACTTATAAGCGCAAAGCTTGTGGTACATTTGGAGACATGGGAGTCTTTAGTTTTAATGGCAATAAAATCATTACAACGAGTTCCGGCGGTGCGCTGGTAAGCCATCAGGAGCAATTTATTACAAAGGCTAAATTCCTGTCTACGCAGGCCAAAGAGGCTGCTGTTTATTATCAGCATGAAGAAATTGGGTATAATTACAGAATGAGTAATGTGTTGGCAGGTATTGGGTTGGCGCAACTGGAGGTACTTGATGCACGGATCTGGGCCAGGCGAAATAATTTTGAACATTACAGAAGTTTTTTTCAGCAGGTTGAAGGCGTGAATATTTTGGAAGAGCCTTCTGCAGATTATTTTTCCAATCGTTGGTTAACCACTATTATGGTATATCCGGAACTCAACGGAGGCATTACCAACGGAGACATCATGGAAGCTCTTGCCAAAGAAAACATCGAATCCAGGCCGGTGTGGAAACCTATGCATCTTCAGCCATTGTACCGGGGTTGTTCTTTCTATGGGCAGGGGGTATCGGAAGAGATCTTTGATAAAGGTTTGTGTCTGCCAAGTGGCAGTAATCTTTCTCTAATAGAACTGAACAGGATAACCCAGGTACTGGAAGAGGTTTTAACAAAGCGTAAAGCAGCAGATAAGGTTCGTATTGCATCTTAAAATTCTGTTAAATGTGGTTTGGAAATAAGTTAATGTTTAACTTTGCAGGGTAAAACCCCAACATTAACCTCCGAGACCTTAATTAATTACTATTTAAGCCAAAACTATATGGGTAAAATTACAATTCTATTGGTTGAGAATGATAAGCCGACACAGCTGTTGTTAAATAAGTTTCTGGTGATGAGTAATTTTACTGTCCTGGTTGCCGAAAATGGCAAACAAGCTATAGAGAATTACTTGGATAAACAATGTCGGATAGATTTTGTAATCACAGACATTATGATGCCTGAAGTCAACGGTCTGGAATTGCTGATGTATATCAGAAAACAGGAGCTGTATCAGCAAACCCCGGTTATAGGAATGACTTCCGGATATTCGGATTATTTGAAGTCGATTTCCCAGGAGAAATTTGATGCATTGTTAACTAAACCCCTGGATTTAGATCATCTGCTGGTCTGTATAGAATCTGTAATGCAGCAGCAGGCTAAGAAACAATAGCGGGCAATCCTTTGGGTAAACTGATGGTAAAGGTACTTCCTTTATTGATGGTGCTTTGGAAACTAACTTTGGCATTTAATTTCTCCGTGCAGTCTTTCACAATGGTGAGGCCAATACCTGTTCCATCAATATTATCCACTGAAGCGGACCTGTAAAAGAGGTTGAACAATTGATGCTTATCCTTTGGGTTGATGCCAATCCCATGATCTTTTACCGAGATGTTGATGTAGTCTGCTGTTGATTCAATGTGAAGTTCTATCTGGACGTTATCTGGATTGGAATATTTGATGGCGTTTTCTGTAAGATTTTTGAGGATATGGTACAGGAATTTCTTGTTGGAATGGATAGAGATGTATTTTTCAGAACTGCTGATCTGAATGTTCTTTGGAAAGTATTTGCCAAAAGACTCTTCCATGGATTCATGGATATAAGCCACCAGATTAAAGCAATCAAATGTTGTCTGCTGGGAAGGCTGTTTGGATTTTTCAACCAATAAAACGTCGTTGATAATGCCATTCAGGCGCTCTACCTGTGCCGAAATTCTATTGGTATGTTTTTCGAGTTTTTCCTTCAGGTACTGTTCTTCCTGGAAATAAATAGATAGGATTTCTACACTGCTGGCAATAATGGTTAATGGGGTCTTCAGTTCATGGGAGGCAATGGAGATAAACTTGGATTTAAGCTGGTTCAATTCTTTTTCTCTTTCCAGCGCGTCTTCCAGTTCTTGGCGGATACTCTCTCTGGAGGTTACATCCCTGGAGGTGGCTAAATAGGAGTTTATAACGCCATTGTCGTAAACTGGTTTGAGTACGGTTTCCAGGAGGATTGTTCTTTGATCAAATTTGTGTGGATACTGAAGAATGTAAGGCACGTCCGGGCTTAAGTCATCTGGAACATTAAATAGTTCAGATGGGCGTTTTCCTATAATTTCGAATGGCTCAAATCCAAGTACTTTAGTAACAGAAGGAGATATAAACTGAAAGGTAAAATCCGGGTTGTAAATAGCAATAATATCTGAAGTATTATTAGCAATTAACTGGTATAATTTTGTGTACTCCAATAAGTCTGATCCTTCCGCATAAAATACTTCTGAACGGGGCTTGAATTCTTCAATTCCTATCAGTTCCGAAGTAATGCCAGGGAAAAAAACTTCATCAAATGAGATTGATTTTTTATTAACAGTGGAGAGAGAGGTATAGCTTGACATGGTACAGAATATTTA
>NZ_QAIL01000153.1 GCF_003061025.1 Pedobacter sp. HMWF019
CATGAAGGAGCTGTTGATCTATCAGAAGGGGGAATCTAGCGAACTAATTAATAAACGACCATGACCTCGAAAAAATCACAACCGGACTGCGTAAGCGCATCCTCCAGTATACCGGAGTTCCAGTTTGTATCGGCATCGGTGCAACAAAAACTCTGGCGTAAATCGCAAACAAAATTGCATAGAAACAGTGTCCTGAAACCGGTGTATTTTATATGGATACCCCAGATAAAATCGAAGCGTCATTAAAAAACAACCATGAGAATTGTAAATCCAGAAACCCGCCTGAGCATTCAACAACAACAAATTGGGGATAAAAAGAAATTAATGCCTATGGTAAAGGAAGCCTTATTGCACAAGGTATGGCTTTATAATAAACTGAATGGCAACTGGTATACTCCAGAGGAATTTCAAGCGAAGTACGAAAATACTGAGCTGAACAATTATCAAATCAATAGCTTGTTAGAAAATATGGTGCTTCGTGATCCAAAAGGTGGAAATACGGCCTACCATAAAGCGATTGAGCACAAAATAGAGCAATTGCATAAGGAAATCAATGAACTGAGGAGTAAGGGCGAAGCTTTTTTAAATAAGGTGATTGATTATTATCAACGTAAAAAGTGATTCAATTTGATTATTACGGATAGATATCAATGCCTTCGGTGTTAGGCCAATCCTAAATATTTGGTATCTTAATCTGATTAAACTGAGTAACCGAATAACCTGGTATGAAACAACTTATTTTCCTTATTGCATTCACTGTTATTATATTATCTGCTTGTAAAACCACTTACAGATATCCGAGGTTTGACTTTAATAACGGGCCTAATCCGTGTATCAATGCTTTTAAAGACAGGATCTTTTTTTCAATACTTAGAGAATGTTATAAAGGGACTGATGCGATGAAAGAAATAAGCAAACGTGATGTGGGCAATCCATTCGATGGTATCAATTCTCCAGTATTATTAAAGACAATAGATTCAATTGGTAAGGGCTTTGCACAAAAGATAACACCGCCTGCGCTTTGTGATGGGTGTACAAAAGATCAAAATTATTTCATGGCCCAGGCCTTGCATTTTTACAGAAGCTATGAGCTAGATTCCATTGCCAAAGCAGAATTGAAAAGATTTTCTTCTGATTGTTTAAAATGAAAAACGTACAAATTTATTTGGAGGAAAATTAAATATAACAAGCGTTGGCCTCTTTCCAAAAAACTTCAGCGGATGGTCCGGTTGGAGGATTGCCGAATAAGAGGCAACTTTTCTTAGAGAGTCTAAATCAGCGTTATTACACTTCCGTAAGTTCTCTTGCTTAGTTGTTGTAATAAACCAATAAAATTGTAACGAATATCTTTACCATGGGTAATCTTATTTGAAGAAATTGTTATTTGTTCACAGAGGTATTGAATTGTGAGAATGCTTTATATCTGGATGGGATGGTTAGCCAGGCTTATATTCCAGAATTGGGGCAGCCCATTAAGGCAGGGCCACCATTAGGTGTTTTTATAACGGTAAGCAAAAAGAGACCGAGAAGCTAATCTGATCCTTTATGGATGGTAAACTTCTTCACCAACCAGGAGAAATCATACTGATCTGATATCGGTCTGAGGTATAAAATCAGTGCTCCGGCCATAGCAAAAAAGAAGGTAAATAACCCGTGTACTATAAATATGCAGATGTGAAAAAATAAACCCGCATACAGTAAGTATTTTCTCTTTTTTGGTTCTACAAATAGCCCCATGAACAACATTAATTCCAACGCCATGGTGCCCCAGGATAAAGTAAATACGAAGAATGGAATATTAAGTAAGGGGTGGATTATTCTACCAACCCAATAATTCAGGCCAAAAGCGGGATCGTTAAACCAATAATAAACGGCGGTTCCGTTAATCCATTCTGTTACTCCAAATTTAGCCGTTGCGGCATGAAGATAGACGACGCTGACTTGAAGGCGTATAAAAATGTAAAGAGAGAGTAGAAATAGTTTTAAATAATCGTTATTAAAGAACCTGCTTACTTTTATTTCTTTTTGCCAATGCCAGGTTCTGGAATCTGTTAAGGCGATGGGAAGCATCAGTGTACTTAAAATACCGGTTAATTGGTCGCCGCCTTCAATAAAGATAGAATACCGCATAAAACTGAGGGAAATCCAGGCATGAAATATTGCTGTTAACCTTGGTCTGTAACCAATCACTACCAGCAGCAATAGAAAAACGGCCAGGAACCGGCCTATTTCTCCATGATCTCTGAAAAGGAAAAAGAAATTTAATCTGTAAAGAAGGCTCTCTGTTAGATTTGGAACTTGGCTTTGACTGACCACAGGGAATAATATTTTTGCCGTATTAAATAACAGCGTGAGCATAGTGCCACATGCCAAAATAGATCTGGCGAGTCCGTAAACATTGGTCCAGGGATTCTTTACAGGATATTCGAAGGTGAGGAATGTTTTCAATCTTTAAATGTGATGTTTACTTTGATGTACCTAATGGAATCTCCAGTATGGCTGATGAAATTTCGGTATGCCCAGGGCGTAATGCTCTTTCTTAAAATCAGGACTTGTTTTGGTATATAGTTGCTATATTTTGTGGGTAAGATCATTTGCTGAGGCATGACGGTATCTTTTTGAACCTGAAGAAATTGCTCGTCTGTACAGGAACTCCAGTGTTGTGAATTGGCTTTCTTCAATACCTTCAGTCCGTAAATATTATTGATGTAGGCACAGGTACGGCTTAGCCCCCATATGTTTCTTAGATTGGCCCTTTTGGTATTTGGATCTAAAACCCAACCTTGTTGATCTCTGACCAGATAATAGAGTCTTACCTCCTGTGGATTTCTGGTAAAAAATCCCCAGCCCTCCGGAATCAGCATGTTTACAAACAACTTTTGCTTTAAAAAGTACCTGGATAGTGTGTTATAGTTGAGCGAAATGGATAGCAATGAAATAATCACTGCTATCCAAAAGCCAACTAGAAAAATGATAAAGGCCTTTAATTTAGGTGGCATAGTTTGATGGCTTTACAGGACTATTTTGAAAATGCATTTGCTATTGTTGCAACAAACTCTTGTCCACGTAAATTGAGCACTTGCGCCCTATTCTCAGGTACAGGCACGGCTAAGGTGTCAACATCCACATCTATAGCCCGGTCTACATCCAGGTTTGGTACCGGGGTATCTTGAACGGGCGATTGTTCCACAAAGATCGCAACTAAGGCTACGGCACCACCTACAGCTGCTACCCACAGGTATACGAAGGTTTGTCTGTGGATATAGATGTTTGTGTTTTTATAATAAACACCTCCTGAAAGATCTTCTGTTTCGTCTTCGCCGGCTGCAGCCAAAGCGGCAGAGGTGTGTTTGTCTTTTACATTGAAAACTTTGCGCAAGAGCGATTTGTATTTATCTGTATTGAGTAAATTGACTACCTCTTTGGATTTTAGTTTGTAGCCTCCGTCTTGTTTAAATTCTACTAAAAGTTCTTGTTTGGCTGTTCCATTGACTTTTAGATCCTGAAGTTTACTGTCAACATCCAGGGATTTACGCATTGCCGTGGTTGCGGTCTTTAAGGCATTTTTTACCCTGCCTACATTTCCACTTTTAATTTCTGTTCCAAACTTTTCAAAAAAGTCTTTGTCTGTGCCTTTTATTTTACTGAGAATTTCGTTTTCAACTTTTTCGATATCATATTTTGCATCCGTTTCGCTAAATGCATTTTTGAAATCAAATACATAATCTGCAACAAGAGCTGTGGCTTTGCCATCACCAAAATACAGCGCTTTAAAAATTTCCTCTCCTGTGTAGTCCTTTCCTGTTTTGGCATTGGTTGAGGAGTCACTTTTTTTACAACTGGCATAAAAAATAATGGATGCCATTGGAATGGTGATGTACCATTTTCGAGCGAGATTTCTGATTTTTTCCATGTTAGATGTTAATTTAAGGTGAATAATAATTAATTATTGTAATATCTCTTTGAGGGTTTCATACCAGATTTGATTGTTTGTTTTGATGCCATTATAGTCTGCAATCATATAAATGACCTCGTCATTATTAAACCTAAGTCTTAAGGGCTGCCAGAAGAGGCCGAAATTTTTTACGGAGGAAGCGGGAAAGACATCGTCAAATCCCAGATAGACCTCTTCTATACTGTGGAGTGGTAAGGACAGATTTTCATCGCCTGTAATTTCCAGGCTTCTTTCGGACAGGCAAACTTTTCCTTCATGGGCATGCAAAGGGGGAACAAAGGAGAAGAGCCCCATTATACTTTTTAGCCAGCTTTTTTCCTGGGATAGTTCCCGTTCATAAGCCCAGTATATTTTACTTTCGAGTAATGTCATTTGCAGAGCGAAAAAGTAACTTGTTCTTAAATTAGTATTGAACCTGAGGTACAATCTGGATAATAATTGAGGCTACAAACACTGTTTGCACAAGGGGAAAAAGCAGAAGCTAGTTGCGGTAGAGTAATAGGATTTTGAGGCGTTTCATTTGAAGAGCGTTTAAGTTAATAAGAAGAGAACCATTAATATGCTTTTGTAACGTGTTTATATAAAGCTATTTGAAGGTAATAATTTAATTACATAAATGCAAATATTGTTTGCAAAGCATGTACCATGCTGGCAGAGATTAGTTTTTCTACAGGATCATAGATGAGTATTGTCAATTTTGTTGGAGTGTAATATAATTGTACTTTTAAAAAAATGATATTAGAAGATACTTTCCCCGTGCCGGCAAATGAGATGCAAAGATTGTTGAATTTGTCTGAGCTTGATCTGGATTATTCCGAACTTTCTGAAGAATTTAAAGACCTGGCCATGCTGGCGGCCAAAGTAGCTGGTACCGATATTTCGCTGATCAACCTGATTGATTCCTATACTACCTGGACCATTTCCGGGCATGGATTGGAAGTACAGCAAACACCAAGAGAAGAGTCTCTGTGCCAGTATACCATTATGGGGCAGCCGCAATTTGAAGTTTCAAATCTTTTATTGGATAAACGCTTTGAGGATAAAGATTTTACCAAGGCACCTTTGTCGCTTCGGTATTATCTGGGTGTACCGCTTACAGATCCGGATGGCCAGCAGATTGGCTCCCTGTGTGTAGTGGATACGGTTCCTAAAAATTTGAGCCCTGAAAAGATTGAAATGCTGAAAATTATTGCAGCTCAGGTGATCAACCGTATCAATACCTACCGGGCCATAAAGGAATTGAAGAGCGAGGTTAAAAATGCGAACCAAACAAAAAGTAAAGTTGCACATGATATTCGTGGGCCATTGGCAGGGATTATTGGCTTATCTAATATCATTGTACAGCAAGGGAACGGTAATAATCTGAGCGAAGTACTGGATTTTATTCAACTGATCCATAAAAGCAGTAAGTCTTTGTTAGAGCTGGCCGATGAAATTTTGACCGAAGACCAGCAGGGCAGAAAACTGACAGATAATGAATTGAATCTGAGTGTGTTTAAATGCAAATTGGAGGATCTCTATAATGGCCAGGCAAAAAATAAAAACATTAACCTGCTCATTCAGCTTAATGAGGGTGATACCTTATCGCCTTTCCCTAAGAACAAGTTGCTGCAAATTACAGGCAATCTGATTTCTAATGCCATCAAGTTTACCCCCGAAAATGGAATGGTTAAGGTTGATATGAGTTTAATTGAGCAGCAGGACCAGCATATGCTCGATTTGAAGATCTCAGATACCGGTGCAGGTATTAGCGAAGAGGCGCTTAAACATTTAGAATTGGGCAGCTGTTCAAGCACTAAGGGTACCTGTGGAGAGAAAGGCTATGGTTTTGGTCTTGAATTGGTTAAGCACCTGATCAAGGGTTTGGGTGGTACGATGGAAATTTATAATAAAATAGGATCTGGTGCATGTTTTAACGTAAAAATACCTTTTCAAAAGCAGGTGGAATAAATATTATTTACCATCTCCTAATACAAATAGTGCTGCTGCAGTATTTGTATTAACTTTCCTTTACCGGAAGTAAATATCTAAGAAGTTTCATTGAACGTATTAGGGTAAATATAAGAACAGAGA
>NZ_QAIL01000154.1 GCF_003061025.1 Pedobacter sp. HMWF019
GCTTAGGCGAGCTGAAAAAGCTCGCAAACCTCAAAGGCATTCTCCCAGACACCGTCATTTTTTTCTCTGGGCGCATAGCACACCCTGTTTGTCGCTTTATAAACCCGTACAAAACCAAATTCCATATTTTGTCCTGACAGAATATAAATTGATAAACAGACTTTCTATTGGACTGAATCGTATCTGACGCATATCTCAGTGGGGTCTTGTTGGGGTAAAGGTACCCTCTATCCCAACAAGACCCCACTGAGACCCCAACCAGATATGCACCTGTATAGTCCTTAATATAGCTTAACATCCTATTTCCTTCTCTTCTGCACCACACCTGGTCACCGCCTTCCTCTGCAATTTGCTAAGGAAAATTCTCTTACGCTGCGGAAAGACCTCAGAGATCTGTCCGCTCCTTCAGCGGACCTGATATCGTTAGTCTTGAGCAGCTGTACAGAATTTTCCAAAAAATTCACCCTCTTAAATTATTATCTTAGAACGTAAAACTAAAAACTGCCTTACTTGTTTAACTTTAAGCGAACGAATTAGAATTTAAAATTATGACAAAAGAAACTAAAATAATTGCAGGCCTGCTGGCAGGAGCTGCACTAGGCGCCGCAGTAGCATTGATCCTTTCTACCGACAAAGGAGACGATTTAAAAGAAAGCGTAACAGACTGGTTCGCTGACCTCCTTGATTCCTCCAAAGACAAACTGGCCAACGTAGCCGACTCCGTGAAAGATTCTATCTCTAAAGTACGCGCATAGAACACCTCAATGAAGATAGCATTTCATGGCGCGGCGAGAGTCGTAACGGGTAGTAAACACCTTATTACCTTAAGTAACAACACCAAAATCCTATTGGATTGCGGAATGTTCCAGGGCATGGGCGAAGTAACCGACCATTTAAACGGTTACTTCGGCTTTACCCCATCAGAAGTTAATTACATGGTACTCTCCCATGCACACATAGACCATTGCGGTTTACTCCCCAGGCTCGTTGCTGAAGGCTTTACCGGCCCTGTTTACTGTACGCCCGCAACCATGGACCTTACCCGGATTCTGTTGATGGATTCAGCAAAAATCCAGATGCAGGACGCAGAATACCTGAACCGCAAGAGAAAAGAAGGTCAACCCATAGAAGAAGCCTTGTACAACGAAGACGATGTCGTTAAAGCCCTCGGACAGTTTAAAGTAATAGACTACGATACCGACTTCGAGATCAATCCTCAAATCAGCCTGAGGTTAACAGATGCCGGCCACATTCTTGGAAGTGCCGCCGTACACCTTACTCTGCAAGACGAAGGAAAAACCACTAAACTCACTTTCAGCGGAGACGTAGGACGCTATGGCGACCTCTTACTGAAAAGCCCTCAGAATTTTGCCCAGGCAGATTACATCGTCATGGAATCTACCTACGGAGACTCCCTGCACAAAGACCTCGAGCCCATAGAAAACATGCTCTATGAGATCATCAATCAAACCTGTAACATCAAAAAAGGCAAGGTGATCATTCCAGCCTTCAGTGTAGGCCGCACACAAGAATTGCTATATGCGCTCAACAGCCTTGAACTCAAGCATAAACTGCCCGACGTAGCTTATTACGTAGACAGCCCGCTTTCTGAAAAAGCCACCCAAGTACTGAAAGACCATCCCGAAGTATACAACAACGGCGTTAAAGAAGTCATGAAAGTAGACCATGACGTATTCAGCTTTAAGGGCCTCCGGTTTATAGAAACCGTAGAGGAATCCAAAGCCTTGAATAACGATCCCCGTCCATGTGTCATCATATCCGCATCCGGAATGGCAGAAGGCGGAAGGGTAAGACACCATATCCGCAACAACATTGGCAATCAGAAAAACACCATTCTAATGGTTGGTTATTGCGAACCCAACTCTTTAGGCGGAAAATTGCTGGCCGGAAACAAAGTGGTCTATATCTTCCGGGAACAATACCAGGTAGCCGCTGAAGTAAGATCCATCCGTTCCATGAGTGCACATGGAGATTATGAAGATTTACTCCACTTCCTGGGTGGCCAAGACCCAGTCAAAGTTAAACAACTGTTTCTTGTACATGGGGAATACCCGGTACAGCAGCACTTTGCCCAGCGGCTCAACGACCATGGATTTAAACAGGTCCTGATCCCGCAGCTGCATCAGGAGATCGAAATCTGATCTGCCCCGAATTTATAGATCATTAGTATCTTTGCCCAATGGACATTTTTGGAGAAGCACTACAAGATCAGTTTATAAAAGGAACAACAGAGACCCTCTGGCTCCACAATTCTTATGACACCCCGGAGGAAATGCCAGTAGACGTTTTTTTCCGGGGATCTGAAGACATGCCCGAAATCGAGCTGAAAGCATTGGAGCTGTGCAGAGGCACTGTACTCGATGCAGGCGCTGGCGCCGGCAGCCATGCCCTATGGCTCCAGCAGAAAAAGATAGAGGTTACAGCACTCGACATCTCAGAAAAGGCTACGTCCATCATGAAACAACGGGGTGTGAAACAGGTATTGCAGCAAGACCTCTTTTCTCTGAAAGGGCAGCAATTTGACACCTTGCTCCTGCTCATGAACGGAATTGGATTAACCGGAAGTATTGCTGGTTTACAGGATTTCCTGCAATGGTCCAAATGCCTGCTTAAAAAAGACGGACAATTGCTATTTGACAGCTCAGATATTGCCTATCTCTACCAGGACATAGACTTTCCGCAGAACAAATACTATGGAGAAGTAGCCTACCAGTACGAATACAAACAACAAAAAGGCAATTGGTTCAACTGGTTGTATGTGGATCAGGCTATGTTGTTGAAACTGGCCAAAGAAGCTGGATGGCAATGCGAAATTGTACTGGAAGATGAGTATGACCAGTACCTTGCCCAGCTCCGGCTAACCACCAGGTAGCTGTGAAGCAACATAAAAAAGGGTGACCCTGATTCAGGATCACCCTCTACATCTTTTTAGGATAGGTCCTTATGCGCGTTCTTCCCAGATCGCAGCAATATTAATGATCGTTTGCACGGCTTTTTCCATATCCTGTACAGACACCCACTCCTGTTTACCGTGAAAAGCATGTTCGCCTGCAAAAATATTTGGACAAGGTAAGCCCATCAATGATAAACGGGAACCATCTGTTCCTCCCCTAATGCTTTGTTTCTTCGGCTCAACACCCGCTCTTTCAATAGCCAATGTTCCGTATTCAATCACCTGAGGGTACTGATCCAGTACGCTTTTCATATTGCGGTATTGTGCTTTGATCGTCAAATCAAAAGTAGAATTTGGATAAGATTTAAGCACACCTTCTGCTACCGACCTTAGTGTTTCTCCATGTTGGGCAAGCAGGGCATCGTCAAAATCACGGAGGATAAAACTGGCCTGGGCTTGTTCCACATTTCCATGAATGGTTCCCGGATGAATAAAGCCCTCTTTATTGCTGGTGGCTTCTGGCGTTAAACGGTCTTTCGGTAAAGCATCAATAATCGCACAAAGGATCTTAATGGCACTTTCCATCTTACCTTTGGCAAAACCCGGATGAGAGCTCACTCCATTAACGGTTAATACCGCTCCGTCTGCAGAAAAGGTCTCGTCTTCTATAGAACCCAGGGTTTCTCCGTCGATGGTATAAGCGAAATCTGCGCCCAGTTTTTTCAGGTCAACCTTATCTACACCACGTCCAATCTCCTCATCAGGCGTAAACAAAATCTTAATGGTTCCATGTTTAATATCAGGGTTGGCCACCAGGAAAGCCGCAGCTTCCATGATTTCCGCCACACCAGCTTTATTGTCAGCGCCCAGCAGTGTTGTGCCACTGGCGGTAATAATATCATTTCCAATCTGGTTCTTCAGATCCTTGTGCTCCTGCAACTTCAGAATAATGGTTTCATCATCCGGCAAAACCAAATCCTGCCCCTGATAATTGCGGTGGATGATCGGTTTTACATTTAGCCCGCTGCAATCCGGTGAAGTATCCATATGTGAACAAAAACAGATTACAGGCACCTTTTTGTCGGTATTGGAAGGGATTGTAGCATAAACATAACCATGCTCATCCAGATGTGCATCTTCAATGCCCGCTGCCAACAACTCTTCTACCAGTACACGGCCCAGATTTTTCTGTTTTTCCGTTGAGGGCGTGGTGGTTGACTGTGGATCAGACTGCGTATCTATTTGCACATACTTCTTAAAGCGTTCTGCCAGTGATTCTGTTTTATTTTGATATTTTAGCATAATTTTAAAGAATAAGAGTCTGTTTAAACTTACTACATTGTAAACAGGCTCCAAAGGTAAAGAAAGATTACACTAACTTAAAAGGCATCTCTTGAAAACAATATTTACGGCTATATTCCTTTCGCTCTCCTTAAGTGTATTTGCACAATCTAATTTTTATAAAATCAGCGTTGGAGGCGGAGCTGGAATTACCCAGTCTTTTGCTGATCTAAAAAAGCATGATTTCGGACTGGCAGGCTATGTAACCGCAGATTATATGTTTACGCCATTTATCAGTCTGGGTCTGGAGGCACAGGCAGGTCAGATCAATGGAGGCGACAAGCAAACCGACCCCAATCACCGCCAGTTCATCAATACCTATAAATCTGTTACCGCCAATGGAAAACTCTATCTCGGCGCACTGACAGACTATGAACACAATGGATTTCTGAGCGCCATTAAAGGACTATATGCAGGCGCCGGATTGGGCCTGATCCAGAATAAAGTAAGCAATGTCCGGATCAAACCCTACGAGGATGGTACCACTGACGCCAACTCCTATGTGTTCCCAGGCGAAAACCAAAGCAAAGAAATCACGGTTCCATTGAACCTGGGCATCAATTTCTACCTGGCCGATCAAAATGGGGTTTACCGCTATGTATTAAACTTCAACTATCAAGCCAATATTACCCTTGGAGAGGGTCTGGACGGCTATGACGATTCGACTGTGCGCCTGGTCAATGGAAAGCCGGATATATACACCTATTTTAGTATCGGGATCCGGTACAACCTTGGCCCCATCGGACTGTCCAAAAAAACTTTTCGCCAATATTAAATGAGAGTCCTGATCTTATCTATTATTTTATTCAGCATGATGAAAGCTTCCGCTCAGCAAACGCCTTTCGAACTTAGCAACAAGCAAGAAACAGCCACCTATCCACAGGTTATTGAACATTACGAAAAACTGGCCCGAGCTTACCCCCAGGCCAAACTGTTTACTTACGGTACAACAGATTTTGGAAAGCCTCTTCATCTGCTGGTTTTATCCAAAGATAAAATCTTCGATCCGGCCCAGATCCGGAAGAACAACAAAAGGATTTTTCTGATCAACAACGGCATCCATCCTGGAGAACCGGAAGGTGTGGATGCCTGCATGATGCTGGCCAGAGACCTGCTTAAAAACGACAGAATCCCGGAAAATACAGTAATCTGTATAATTCCTTTATACAATATAGACGGAAGCTATAACCGAACAGGCACTTCCAGAGCCAATCAAAACGGACCCCTGGCCTATGGTTTCCGGGGCAACAGCAGGAACTATGATCTGAACCGCGACTTCATTAAAACCGACTCTAAAAATTCTGCTGCCTTTCAGCAGATCTTTAACCTCTGGCAACCGGAAATCTTTGTCGACACCCATACCAGCAATGGTGCAGACTACCAGTATACCATGACCCTGATCCCAACACAAAAGGATAAATTGAACCCCATACTTTCTGCCTACCTGACCGGCAGCATGCTCCCTGCATTGTATACCCAAATGGCACAAAAGGGATTTGAACTTATACCCTATGTAAATTCAGTAGAAGAAACACCCGATGCCGGCATTGAAGGCTTCCTGGAAACACCACGCTTTTCTACAGGTTATACCACACTGCACAATACCATTGGCTTTATGCCGGAGACACACATGCTCAAAAGTTATGACAAGCGGGTAGAATCGACCTATAAACTTCTGGAAACTTATATTGACCTGGTGGTAAAGGATGCCCGGCAAATCGGAGACAACAAGAAAAAAGCAGACCTCGAGGTTGCCACACAAAAAGAATTTACCCTGACCTGGAAGCTGGATAAAGAAAAATATGAGGCGCTGCCTTTTAAAGGATATGAGGCCGCCTATAAACCCAGCCAGGTGAGCGGAGCACCGAGACTGTATTATGACCGCAATAAACCTTATACCCGCAACATCAAAGAATGGAATCATTTCCTGCCTGATGTGACGGTTCAAAAACCCCTGGCTTATATCATCCCCAAAGCCTGGACTAAAGTGATTGAGCTCCTTAAACTAAACAATGTGGTGGTAAAGGAGCTCCGGGAGGACGCTGTTCTGCCTGTTGAATCCTATTATATTGCCGATTTCAAAACCGTTAGCCGCCCTTTTGAAGGCCATTACCTGCATTCCAATGTACAAGTGGATACCCGGCAACAACAGCTGGCTTTTTACAAAGGCGACTATATCGTTTACGTAAATCAGCCCCAGAACCGCTACATTGTTGAAACCCTGGAGCCCCAGGCCACAGACTCCTTCTTCAACTGGAATTTCTTTGATTCCGTACTTGGACAGAAAGAACATTATTCGGCCTATGTTTTTGAGGATACCGCAGCAGAACTCCTGGAAAAAGACCCGGAACTAAAGGCCAAACTGGAAAAAGAAAAGCTTAAATATCCTGATCCCACAGCAAAAGGGGATGCTCTGCTTGAATTTGTCTATAAAAATTCTGATTATTACGAAAAAACACATTTGCGATACCCTATTGCAAGACTACAAAACGATATTTCCATTAGCTTAAAATAACATGATAGAATATTTAAACCATACACCGGTTGCCTCCATTATTTTTGTGTTCACCCTGGTAACCAGCATCTACGCTTTTAACGATCATATTCTCTTTGGTAAATTCATGCTGCACCCCTACAGTGTATACAGGAGAAACAAGGTCTATACTTTAATCACCAGCGGGCTGATCCACTCCAATTGGATGCACCTGATCTTTAACATGTTTACTTTTTTCTTCTTTGCCTTTAAACTGGAAGCCACTATTGGTCACTGGCAATTTGCGCTGGTCTATTTCCTTGGTTTGGTGCTCAGCGACCTTCCTTCTGTAATTAAACACAAAGATGATTTCTGGTACAACAGCCTAGGGGCTTCGGGTGCCATCAGCGCGGTCCTGTTCAGCTATATCCTTTATTACCCGCTGGACACCTTAATGATCTTCCCCTTGCCTATTCCAATCTGGGCCTTTTTATTCGGTATCCTTTACCTGATCTATTGCTGGTACATGTCCAGAAACTCAAGAGACAACATTAACCATGACGCCCACTTATTCGGCGCCATCACTGGTGTTATTGTAACCATTATACTGGAGCCGGCAATTATTCCTCATTTCATTGCCGCTTTAACCGGTGCCGGTTCGGCCTTTCGTTAAACTTCAGGTAAAAAGGGTGGATGAAAATGACTTACCGGGGCAGTGGGATCTTTGATGATCTCAAATAAAGTCAGGTTCCATGGCTTCCAGAAGTTTTCCAGCACCTGGCTATAGGTTTTGTGCTGCCAAACGTCGAAAAGCGGTTTATTTAAGGTGCCCTTCAATGGCATAGCATCGATATAGATTGTACCTTCTACCGGCATGATTCCATATTCCGGCAGCCTGTTGAACAGGTAAGCCGAATAAAAGAAACGTGCGCAAAGTTCTTCATATTGCTGCTCTGACAAAGCCTTACCTGCAATAGAATCCAGGATCTCCTGGTGAAATTTCTTATTGGTCCCATTGTCCTGCAAACAGGCAATAATTCCAAAATCTTTCAGTTTCAAAGAAAAAGTGAGGGTATTGATCTCATCGCGGAAGCTAAAATAATGATCTGCTTGTTCCAGTGGCACCACTACGATAGACCAAGGAGTAAAATCCTCAAAAACCACATCCAGGTAGATGCTCTGGATCATGGTGTTCAGGTTGCCGAATTTATGCATCAGCCCCTGTGACATGTTCAATCCATCGCCACTCAGTTGTTGCAAACGGATGGCCGCATTCATTTCTATATAGATCAGCCCATACATAAACTTGCCAATCCACTGGAAAAGTTCTCTTTCTTCCAGTTGGGATACGCCCTGATAACCTTTAGCAAAAGCAGCAGCCACCTTCTCTTCCAGGGGCTGTATAAAATGCTCCAGTACTTCTGTATTGCAAGGCACCTTTAAGGCATTATAAGACCGCACACTTTCATCAAGCAGTTTAATCTGCTCTTCTCCGGTGTAATTGGCGACCTCTAAAAGCCAGGCCGGCAAAATATTTACTTCTTGTATGGGCGAGTTAAAAGTATCACCGCTTAAAAAGCAGTTTTTATACTTAAAATCAAAGTTTTTAAAGGGCTGGTATACTGAACTGTTCATAAGAAAGCGCAATATTAGGCATATTATTTTTACATTCGTTAAACGGCTCATTTTTTAACCTTGATATTACCAAACGACTAAAAAACTTATGCAGGCCTCTTATATTTCCTATCATCTTGACCTTAAACATCCCTTTGCCATTGCTAAATTTTCGAGAACCAGTACCCCGCTGCTGCTGCTCAGGCTCAGGTATGAACAGGCAGAAGGTTATGGAGAGGCTTCCATGGTCCCTTATATGGGGGAGAGCAACGAATCTGCTGCAGCATTTCTGGCCAAAGTAGACTGGAAACGCTTTACATACCCCTTTAACTTTCCAGAGATCATCGCTTACCTGGATAGCCTTGCAGCGGGGCACCCCGCCATAAAAGCCGCGATAGACATTGCTCTGAACGACCTGAATGGTAAATTACAACAAAAACCCTGCTACCAGATTTACGGGGCAGATCCGCAGAAAATGCCCGTCACGTCCTATACGATTGGCATTGACCGTCCTGAAGTGATCCGGGAAAAGGTAGCTGATGCAACAGGATTTAAGGTGCTTAAGATTAAACTGGGCCGGGATAATGACAAAGAATTAATCAGCACAGTCAGAAGCCTGACCAACCTGCCCTTGTATGTTGATGCCAACCAGGGCTGGGACAACCGCAAGAAAGCCATAGACATGATCTACTGGCTCCATGACCAGGGTGTGGTGCTTATTGAGCAGCCCATGAATAAAGCCGATACTGAAGGCAATGCCTGGCTGACCGGCAGAAGCCCAATACCTATCCTGGCCGATGAAGCCGTGCAACGTCTGGCCGATCTGGAGCAGGTTAAAGGAGCTTACCATGGCATTAACATTAAACTGATGAAAAGTGCGGGGATGTATGAGGCTCATCAAATGATCCTAAAAGCCAGAAGTTACGGAATGAAAATTCTGATTGGCTGCATGAGTGAGACTTCTTGTGCCTCTCTTGCAGCTGCTGCCCTGGCACCCTTATGCGACTGGGCAGATCTGGATGGACCGTGGCTCACCAAGAACAATCCTTTTACAATCCCGGAATTCCAGGAAGGGAAATATCAGTTAAAGGATCTTCCAGGCCTGGGCCTGGAAGGAATTAAGGTTGATTTGTTCGGTTCTTGATCTCCTGACGAAACTCTTTGGTCAGTTTGATCTTCAAATAGAAAAAAAATATCGTTGTAGCAATGAACAATCCGCCCGCCGGGTAATTATGGTTCTGAAAGCCCCATTTTATTCCCAGTACAGACACAATGATCCCTATAGTATAGAAGACATTTAATGCAATTTTCTTCTTCATACTAGTATACCGGCATATTCGGATCAAAAGCTTCCTGCCAGGCTAAAATACCACCTTTTAGGTTGTACAGGTTGGTGAAACCATGTAATTGTTCCAATTGCATAACCGCAGCAGCACTTCTTTTGCCACTTCTGCACTGGATGATTACGGGCTTATCTGTAGCCACTCTGTCTACTTCGATCAGCAATCCGCCAAGAGGAATATTTTCTCCGTTTAAGTTAGAGGTTTCATATTCAAAAGTCTCTCTGACATCGATCAGTTGAAAATCTTCTTTATTGTCTATTTTCTGTTTAAGTTCTTGTACAGTAACTTCCTTCATTGTATTCAATTTTTCTCAAAGATAATCATTTAAAATAAATGAGATCCGCCCACCGGAAAATGTGACAATTTCAAAATATTTTAGAAATCGTGCTGTAACAACTCTGTGTGGCAAGCGTTTAATAGTAAGTCTTTACTAATTTTGACCTCATCATGAATTCGATCAGCCGTTTCTTCTGGTTTTGCTCCGGTGTACATATTGGTACCCTGGAGAAACACCCTACAGAACACAACAAATATATCGGCATTGGAGCCACTATCTTTTTCACCGGTCTTTTTGCGGCTCTGTCTGGTGGCTATGCCATGTATTTTGTATTTAAGGGCGATACCGCAGCGGTATTGTTCGCTTTATTTTTTGGCCTGCTCTGGGGCCTGGCTATTTTTAATATGGACAGGTATATCGTTTCTTCCATTGACAAGAATGCCTCCTCTACCAAGCAGATCCTGCAAGCCACACCAAGAATCTTGCTGGCCATTATGATCGGGATGGTAATTTCCCGTCCCCTGGAGCTGAAGATCTTTGATAAAGAAATCAAAGAACGCCTTAAAGTAAGCTATATGAACAACCAACGTTCCAAGATTGATACCCTCAATGGCTCCTTTGATAAAAAATATAAAATTGAACTTGGCAAACTCAAAGAAGCCAAAGCACAACGGGATTCCCTGGAGAATGGCATCAAAGCCGACCGCCAGAAGCTTAACTTTGAGATTTTTGGAAACAAGACCACTGAAACCTCGGGTGTGATGGGCTACGGGCCTTATGCCAAACGTAAAGAGGCCGAACTGAAGCAGAGAGAGCAGAACCTGGATACGTTGAGCGCAGATGTCCGGAAACTGGAACGTTTTGTAGATGACCGGAAACAGTTTGATGGCCTGATGACAGAGAAATTATATACAGGCAAGGAACTCGACAGCCTGACTAATATTGCAGGTTTTGCCGACAGGAACTGGGCCCTTGGACAGCTCAGCTTTAATCCCAATGGCACCAGAGACCTCAACACCTCTCTTGCCGTTACTTTTATTGGATTGCTTTTTATTTTCTTTGAATGTTTACCCGTGTTTGTAAAAATGATGAGCGCACGCGGATCCTATGATTATGCCATAGCCAATCTGGAGCAGGTACAAATGCACGGTTCGGATAAAGACAAGGAATTTGAAACAGAAGTCACCGATCAGATACAGGAAACCAGAATTTCTACCGAAATTGAGCGACGTAAAAAACAGATAAGAACACAAGAATAAAAAAGACTATGAGGAAACGACTACTGTATTTCTTTATCGCCTTCTGTATCACCGGCTCTGCCGCTGCTCAGAATATAGATAAGATCATTACCAAAGATTATGTAGATGGATTGATTAAGACCCTTAGCAGCGATGATATGCAGGGCAGGGGCACTTTTACCCCGGGTATTGATAAAGCCGCTACTTTCATTGAAGGAGAATTTAAAAAGATTGGTCTGCAGCCACTAAAAGGAGCAGATGGATACAGACAGACCTTTTACAAATACCAGCTTAAACCCTCTCTAACCGAAGTTTCTGTGGATGGCAAAACCATCGAGCCAGAAAAAGTATTGGTTGTGGGAAATCATTCAGAAGCCCTGCAGTTTGACAACACCAATAGCGATGGCTGGATCAAAATGGATCCTGAAAAACCTTTCATGGAGCAGTACCGTACCATTGTACGCAATAAAAAGAAACAGCTGGTCCTGGTTGATGTAAAATTCGTAGATGTTTTTAAACGCATTAAGGCCTACCTGGAATCAGGAAGTGTTCTGGATGAGAAAGACCTCAAAGAAAGCAGCTCCGCCCTGGTATTTGTCCTCGATCAGGATACTGTAGCCAATAATTTTAAGGTAAACTTAAAAAACAGCATCAGCAAAATGCCCCTGTTTAACGTTGCGGGCATGATCCCTGGAAAATCAAAAGCCAAAGAACTGGTGATCTTTTCAGGACATTATGACCATTTGGGTATATTACCTGCAGTAGATCAGGACAGCATTGCAAATGGTGCAGATGATGATGCTTCAGGTACCACCGCCATGATTGCCCTCGCCAAATACTATAAAAAACTACATAATAATGAGCGTACACTGATCTTCGTTGCTTTTACCGCAGAAGAAATTGGTGGTTTTGGCGCACGTTATTTTTCGCAGCAATTGAACCCGGACGACGTAGTGGCCATGTTTAATATTGAAATGATCGGAAAAGAAAGTAAATTCGGCAAGAATTCTGCCTTCATTACAGGCTTTGATAAATCTGATTTTGGAAAGATCCTTCAGAAAAACCTGGCAGGATCTCCTTTTACTTTTCACCCGGATCCTTATCCACAACAAAACCTGTTCTACAGAAGCGATAATGCCACACTGGCGGCTTTAGGTGTTCCGGCACATACCATCAGCACGGATCAGATTGATACGGACAAACTTTACCATACCGTAAAAGATGAATATTCAAGCCTGGATACAGAGAATATCCTGATGACCATCAAGGCCATTGCCAAAAGTGCTTTGTCTATTGTAAAGGGAACGGATACCCCGACCCGAATCCCTAAATTACAACAATAGAGACTTAAGAAATATCCATTTCCATCACATAATCGTTCATGAAGAAACCGTTGCCAATATCCAGGTCAACGGTTTCTTTAATTTGGAAACCTGCCCTCTCGTAAAAGTCTTTCGCTTTATTTTCCCGGTTTACATTTAGTTGCAGTTTTTTTCCGCCAGCTTCCCGGATGGCATTTACAATTTCATTGATTAAAAATTTTCCTACACCTTTACCATGTGCTTCGGGAAGCACATACAGTTTGTGTAATTTATAGACTTTATTGTCATGGTCTGTAATGGAATAACCTGCAAAAGCCATGTCTTTTTTCCCAATCTCTGCAATCAGGAAGAGATGTCCCTGCATCATTTGCTCCAGCAGCACTCCATCATTGTACATTTTTTCCAGCATATAATTTACCTGTTCCTGACCGATGATAGGTACATAGGTAGGGCCCCAGGTCGCTGCTGCAATTTCCCGGATCAGGGGAATATCCTGTTCTTTTGCTTTTCTTAAAAGGATCATAATTTTTCACTGATGATTAAGTATTCGGTATCGAAAATAAATTCGACAAATCCGTCGTGCAGCACCTGAAAGGTTTCATCTTCATTTTGCTTTAAATTGGTGGTTTCAAAGTAAGACAGCACTTCTATCAAAAAGATACTTCCAGCCGGCTTCCAAACCTTAAAACCGCTCTTAATAGCATAGGCTTTTTGGGTGGAGGTAAACAGTACGACATTGATCAGTGGCACATAATACAGCAAGTCCTTAAGCTTGTTCTCCGCAGCAATAATGTTCACCGCAGGGTACTTTTCAGAGATCAGATAGTTCAGGGCCGTATTAAAATCATCGCCCGGCCCCATAATGGTCCGGGTATGTTCCTGGGAAAAAGTGCTGTCAACCCCATTCAGGACCAAGTCAACTTTCAGCCCCAAACTGATGATCTTCTCATATTCTCCGGCATTTACGATTAGCGTTGGACTCCATTCCAGCAGCTGTCCGAGATACTCTGTATCAAAATCTCCCAGCTGATGAATATATAAGGCTGGCTCTTGTTTTTCCTTTACAATGTGGTGTGACGACATGGAGCGAATGTAATAAAAAAAGGGGGATGCTTTTCAACATCCCCCGAAATTTCATGGCTATAGATTCTTCTGTTAATTGAATTTATATTTAACACCAATCTGCATTCTCCATCTTGCAGTTTCGTCAATACTATTGGAAAATGTATTCACCAATGGTGTTGCACTACCTGCATTCAGATACGGGAAAGAGAAAGTAGGCTGACCATTTGCATCCAATCCTTTGAAATTCAGCAAGCCGTTCGCACGATTAGCAAACTTAGGCACGCCCCATGTCTTATTGATCATATTTCCAAAGTTGAAAATATCAAAGGTAAATTGCAGTGAATTTTTCTTGCCGCCCAGGTTTGCAAACAAATCCTGCGCAATACGGATGTCCAGCGTCCCAATCATAGTTCCAACCAATCCGTTCCTTTCGGCATACTGCCCTCTTCTCTTGTTCAGATAAGGGTCCTGATTGATATAACTGTCCAGTTGCGACCACAATTGATCTGCTGTACGGGTATCTGCTGCAGACTCTGCTACCAGTTTAATTTGTGATTTGTCTTTTGGCACATAAATCAGATCGTTTCCACTCAATCCGTCATTGTTCAGGTCGTTTCCATAGGTATAAGAATAGCGTAAACCATCCTGCAACTGGTAAAACATAGACACCGTTGTTCCAAGATGGTTAATATACTCTTTCCGGTAAGCCAGAGAGGCAATAAACCGGTTTTTAACCATATAGGTAGAGTAAGACATTTCATCTGTATTCGGGTTTCCGGCAACAGAACGGTCCCTCCACATCGATTGTGCAATAGTACCACCGTCATTTACAGAACGGGAATCGGTATAAGTATAACCCGCAGTCGCAAAGAAACCGCCTTTAAATTCTTTAGACAAAGTTCCTGTTAAAGACAAACTGTGCCCTTTATTGGTATTGGTCATCACAATCGCATCAGAGATATTTGGATTGGTCGGAGTTGGCGTAGCGGAACCATAAATTCTGGAACCGGTATACCTTGGCCGGTTATCTGCACCAGCCAGTAGTTTATAGTCTGAGGTGTTCAGGTTCACGTTCCGAAAGTAAACAGAATTGATGTCTTTAGAATACAAAGCCTCTAGTGTTCCGGTAATTCCTCCAGATAATTTCTGGTCAACAGCAAGATTGGAACGCCATACCTGCATAAACTTGAAGTTAGATTGCGTAACTGCTAAATTATAAGCCGTATTGTTTGCCGCAGTAGCATGGTTTACATTTCTGTAAGCATCCACATTTGGCGTAAAAGGACGGTCTGTTGGGTTATTGATCGATTCTGAACCAAACTGTACCCCGTTGTTGCTGGCCTGATTAGAAATCCAAACCAAGGGCGGACGGCCGGTAAACAATCCTGTACCCCCTCTAACCTGTGTTTTACCTTCATTATTCACATTCCAGTTAAAGCCCAATCTTGGCGACCATAACACCGCAGATTTAGGATATTTGCTGACATCAATTTTCTCTCCGTCTGCAAAAGTCAGTTTCTCTACATTCTCATTTCGCATCACCGAACCAGAAGAAATATTAGTCAGATCTGCACGCAGGCCTGCCGTTAACTTAAGCTGATCGCTTACAGAATAAGCATCCTGTACGTATAAACCATACATATTGGATTGAATGGTGGCGTATGGGAAAGATCCATCAGGCATTACAGAATACTGGATCTGATATTTTGTGGCGTTGGAAACGCCATTCGTTGCACTATTATAAAAGTCGGCCAGACTATTGAAGGTATAAGTACCGTAATAATTCGGTGCAAAACCATTAGAAGTTCTGTAGCCCTCATAATTGGCCCCCAAAGTAATCTCATGACGACCTGCATAGATATTAAAGTTATCGGTTACCTGGTACACTTTCGTTTTTAAAATATTGAAAGCCGTAAATGGCTCCATTCCAAAAGCGGTATAAGAGCCTCCGTCGGCATTCATGATGTCTACCAAAGGAAAAGGTTTATTGCCTTTTGATTCCCTGAAATCATTCATATTGTTAAAGCCAATGGTTAACTGGTTGGACATTTTATTGTTGAACCGGGTTCTGAATTCCAGGTTCACGTTGTCCATATTGTTGTTGATCCCGTAACCGGCAGATTGAAAAGGCAAGCCGGTCTGGGAAGGCTGACGCAGGCTTTTTGGTGCCCCGCTGTTGCTAGGTAAAATATCTTTAAATGACCTGAAATAGAAATATTTTAAGCTCAGGGTATTCTTATCGTCAATATTGTAATCTAGCTTTGCAGAAAGTTTATTGCTCCTGGTTTTCAGCGGATAATTCTCATATGGTCCCGGATCGTATCCCAGACCTTGTAAAAAGGTACTCAGCTTATCAAGATCTTCTCCCTTAGCCTGAGAAACGTTTGGCCCGGTACTTCCATTGCGGGAAGCCACAAAGCTGGTACCCGGATCCGATCTTCTTTCCAGCTCTCCGCTTAAGAAAAAGAAAAGCTTGTTTTTGATGATTGGACCACCCAAGGTAAAGCCATAACCTTTCAAACTAAAATTGTTAACTGGTGTCTTCAGGCCCGCATAGTTTTGTTCACTCACCAGGTCCTGATTTCTATAATAACTGTTTAAAGTTCCCTGAAATTCATTGGTTCCAGAACGTGTTACAGCATTGATAGCAGCACCGGTAAAGCCGCTCTGACGGATATCATAAGGTGCAATATTTACACTGATCTCTTCAAAAGCATCCATATTGATGGGCTGGGAACCCGTTTGGCTACCAATGGTACCCTGTAAACCAAAGGCGTTATTAAACAAAGCACCATCAATGGTGAAGTTATTACCTACATTGCTTCTTCCCGCAAAACTCGGACTTCCGAACTGTACAGAAAACTGAGGCGTTAGTTTTACAAAATCGGTAAAACTGCGGTTCAGTGTAGGCAGATTTTGAATGGCTGTACGAGAAATGTTCTGCGATGCCCCGGTACGTCCGGAATTGAATACTTTTCCCTGTACGCCGGTAATAGAAACCTCAGTCAGTGTGTTGCTGTCTTCATTAATTTTAAAATTCAGTGTAGAGTTCTGCCCAAGAGCCAGCTTTTCTACCCGTTCAGATTGGGTTTTAAACCCAACAAAAGAAACCGAAACCATATAAGGCCCACCAATCCGCATACTTGGCAGGTTATAACGTCCGTCAGCACGAGTAGTCGTGCTATATTTTGAACCCGAAGGTTCGTGAATGGCAATCACCGTTGCACCCGGGATAGGCCCCTTTGCATCTGCAACGGTGCCGTTTAGAGAAGCAGTTGTTTCATTCTGAGCAAAGGCCAGAGATCCACTCAGCAAGACCATACAGCTGCTGAGGAATAAGAATAGAAGTTTTTTCATTCGGTAGTTTTTGTTTCTGCTTGCGAGGAAACTTCGTGCTTCATCACAATTTTTTTACAAAACTATCGAATGCCTGTTGCTGTATTTCTTGCTCCGGATTAACTAATTGTTAACCTTTTAAGGGTTCACAACCAAAAAATCCAAGTTAACCAGCGGCTTTATTTTTTATTAAAACTCTTCTGAATGCTGTTGTATAGATTTCTGGCAGAATACGTTCCCGGATCTATGATTCTTCTGATGGTATATAAAGGATAGGTTTCATCCCCTTTGGTGGAAAGAATAAAAGCGGCTTTAAAACCATGTTCTTTTAATTTGTGCAGTAGTGAAGCTTTAAAAAGTCCGTAAGGATAAGCGAAATATTCTACCTTTTTACCGGTCAGCTTTTCCAGGGTTTTAGTTGGCTCGTCTATCTGGATCTTCCAGTCTTCTTCGGTAAACTGGGTAAAGTTCTTATGGTTCCAGGTATGGCTGGCAATCACATGACCGTCATCGGAAAGTTCTTTAATCTGTGCTTTACTCATGTAACGGGGTCTTCCTATAGAAACTGTCATAATAAAAAACACCCCCTTAAATCCATACTTTTTCAATTCTGAAGCACCTATGGTATATTGGTCCAGATCTGTGTCATCGAAGCTGATCATAATCGGTTTTGAAGGCAGGGCTGTTCCATAATTTAAATAATCATAGAGCTGATCGGGTAAAATGGTATGATAACCACTGTCAGCCAGCATTTTCATATGCTCTTTAAAATGCGCCGGGGGGATGATATCATCATGGGCTCTTTTAGAATCCGAAGCCTTCCAGTCTCTGATCTGGTGATAACACAGTACTGGCACTTCCTTCCTGCTCAGAATCGTTTTTGCATCTGCAGAAATACGCTTAGCTGCTGTATCTGCCTTAACTTCTGTTGTTGCCTCTTTCTGTTCTGCCTTTGCAGCAGACTGTTTAGATCCCTGGCTACATGCAGAGAGCAACAAGGGAAAAAGCAGATATAGGTATGGTTTCATGCCGTAAAAATAATAAAGAATCTTTATTTCTGCGCTAGCCTCATTTACACTTCTTCCGGCATTTGAAGTTTCCACAAATGTCCATAGTGAGAATTGGGTTTATGCCTCAATTCCTGGTGATTTCCCTGTTCTATGACCACCCCTTTATCCAGTACAATGATCTTATCTGCATTATTCAGCGTACTCAGACGATGCGCAATTACGATGACCGTCTTGTGTCTCGCCTTTAAAATATCAATCATTCTCTGCACATACTTTTCCGATGCAGAGTCCAGGGAAGAAGTCGCTTCATCCAGGATCAGCACTTCCGGGTCACGGTATAAAGCCCTTGCAATAGCAATACGCTGTCTCTGGCCTCCGGATAAGGAAGCTCCGTTTTCCCCAAGATAGGTCTGAAATCCCCTGGGCAGCGATTCTATAAATCCAATCAGCCCAAGTTGTGTAGAAATATCTATGATCTTCTGCATGTCCGGCTCATAATCGCCAATCGCAATATTATCTATCACATTGCCAGCAAACAGGTCAATCTGCTGCGGAACCACAGACACCAGTCGACGGAGCGAGGAATTATTGATGTATTTCAGGTCATATTTCCCAATCCGGATGTTTCCACTCTGTATCGGATAAATATTCTGCAATAAGGACATTAGTGTTGATTTTCCGGATCCGCTCTCTCCAATAATGGCCGTAAATCTTCCTTTTGGAATTTTTAGATTCAGATCTTCAAAAACAGCAACCCTGGTACCATAACGAAAGGAAACATGTTCAAAATGTATATCTCCTATTTTATCTGGGGTCAGCTCAATCTGGTTTTCTTCTTTTTCCAGTTCCAGATCCATAATTTCAAAAAGCCGGTCTGCTGCAATCACCGCATCCTGCACTGTTTTATTCATGCCGATCAACGAAGAAACTGGTCCTGTAAAATAACCGATCAAGGTATAAAAGGACAATAATTCTCCCGGTGTAATGGTACTGTCAATCACATAACCTGCGCCTACCCAAAGCAGAATAATGGTTAATAAACGTGATGTAAGTTCAGAAGATGTCCCCGCAAAAACAGAATTCATATTCGATTTAAATCCGTCCTTCAGCAGTTTAATAAAATGGGTTTCTGTTTTCTCATTCGCAAAAGACTCCAGGCCAAACCTTTTTATCGTTCCTACTGCATTCAGGCTTTCCACCAGTTGAGATTCCAGTTCAGCAGAATCTTCCATTAGCTTTCTTTGTGCTTTCTTATTGAGTTTGTCCGTCACATAGTAAATGAGCAGGTACAAGGGGATCACCGCAAGCATGAGCAGGGCCAGCTTCCAGTAATAAGTAAACATCATGGCAAAGGAGAAAAACACAATGAATATATTCACCAGGAAATTGATGCTCACATCGTTTAAAAAGGTCCTGATCTTTACTGCATCATTTATTCTGGAAATGATCTCTCCAACCCGCATCGTATCAAAGAACTGTTGAGGTAACCTTAACAAATGCTTATAATAGCCCAGGATAAGCTTGGCATCGATCATCTGTCCGGTCTTAAGGGTAAAAACAGTCTTAGCCGTACCAATAAAAAGCTGGATCATCAGGATGATTACCATGGCCATACTCATCAGGTTCAGCAGGTTCCGGTTTCCATCTACCATCACAAAATCGACCAGTTTCTGTACAAAAACTGAGGTTGAAAGTCCTAAAACCGTATAGACAATGGCGCCAAACAAGGCTTGAATCAGAATTGCTTTATGTGGACGGATCAAGTTCCAGAAGCGCCCGTATACCGAAGCTTTTTCATTGCCGGTTTCAAAGTCATCCGAAGGCAGCAACAGCACCAAAGCTCCCGTCCATTCTTTTTTAAACTCTTCATGGCGTTTACTGTACATCTGCCCGTCGATAGGATCCATAACTTCGACTACTTTATTGGTGACTTTATAGATCACCACATAATGCTCCAGAATCTCTTTAACAATAAGATGCGCTACCGCTGGTTTTGGGATTTTAAACAAGCTGTCGAAAGAACCTTTCACCCCTTTAGCTTCAAAGCCTAACTTTTGGGCGGCTTCTACCATTCCCAAAACATTAGTTCCCTTTTTATCCGTTCCGGCAAACTGCCTGATCCTGGCCACGGGAAGATCTAATTTATAATAGGATGCGATGGAAGCCAGGCAGGCTGCACCGCAATCTGTAATGTCCCTTTGTTTTACTTTGATGCTCATAACCTTATTTCCTTCCATTTACATTGGGGTTCACCCAATCATCTACCTTATCATACAGCAACTGATACAGACTCCGGCTGGTTACGGTAAACCTCGCCGTAAAATTCATCCCTTTTTTAAGGAAACCTTTATAGCCATTTTTTAAGGTTAGGTGATCTTGGTCCAGGATACATTTTACTTTAAATACCGATTGGTTCCCGTTAAGAATCACAATATCATCCGAGATATCGACCACCCTTCCCGCTGCAGAACCCCATTGGTTATAGTTGTAGGCATCAATCTGGAACCTCACTTCCTGTCCTTTTCTGATTAGCCCTATATCCGAAGGTTTGATATAACAGTAAGCCATTACACTTGCATCCGGTGATACCTCTCCGATCTTCTGATTGGCAAAGACATATGCCCCGTTTTGCAGGCCCTGCAGGTTTTGAACAGACCCTGTTACTGGCGCACGAAGTACATATTGTTTTTTCTGTTCGCTCAGCTCTGCTTCCTGACCAGACAACTGGCGAAGTTCGTTTCTAAATCCATTCGCTTCCGTTTGCCACTGTGTTCTGTATTTTGTGCGGACCATCAGATAAGCAGATTCCGCCTGTTCCATTTCGAACTTATATTTTTCGTATTCAGCTACAGTAAGCACCTTATTCTGATAAAGTTTATTGTAGCGTGCAAAAGTACTCTCCGCCTGTCTTTTGGCGACATCTGCATTTTCCAGCTCCTGTGCAAATTGTTGCCAGGAGGCGCTGTACTGCCCGGTCTGCAGGGTTGGAGGATTGAATTTACTTTGTTTTTTGTAGTTCAGCAGGATATTAATATCCTGTATAAATTGATGGAGTTGCCCGGCCCTGTTTTGCACCAGTACGGTTTGCTGCTTTGGCAAACCGGCATCAATCACCAGAAGTGTATCCCCCTGGTTGAGCTTTTTATTATCTGCCAGCCTGTATTGGATCAGCCGGCCATTAACAGGTATCAAAAGTTCTGTTTTTTCCAGAGAGGATTGTAATACACCATTGCCTTTTACACTGATTGGAGTTTTAATAAAGGGCAATGCCGCAAAAGTTCCCAGAACAACCAGCACGGTTACCTGATAAATAAGTTGGCTGGACCTACTGATCTGCGAACGGTAAACAATAGAGGTGGAAGATATTGTTTCTGCAGAGTGTGAAGATAGCGCCATAGTCGTATATTAAAATAACCCTTGTTCCTGGTTTGGAACAAGGGTTATCATTCGGTTTTTCTTACAAACTCCAAACAAATTTCGCAACATTAACTAATGTTTTGTTCAAGAATGTAGATAAGTCAGCAGTAACAGAATTTACTGTTCCAGCAACAGAACTTAAAAGACCGTCAAGGATGCCACCTAAAAGACCACCACCATTAACTT
>NZ_QAIL01000155.1 GCF_003061025.1 Pedobacter sp. HMWF019
CCTCTGTAAGGTCTTGCACCATAAGTGGTGTTTCCAGGTAAACGGTTGACATAGCCACCGCCCCAATAACCACCTCCCCAGTATCCGCCACCCCAGAAGCCTCCGCCCCAATAAGGATTATAGCCCCAGAAAGGAGAATAGATGCCCCAGCCGCCACCGTAGTAAGGGTTCCACATGCTGTTGTAATAATTTCCAAATCCCCAGCCAAAGCCTAAAGACCAGCTGCTGGAATATGGGGAAAAGCCATTGTATCCATAATAATCACCATAATATGGGTCATAATAATTTCTGTATGGACTTCCGTAGTAAAATCTGTTGATGCGTGACGAGTAATCCATATCGTAATTAGGGTCACTGCTTCCGTAATCATCGTCGTAACTGTCGCTGTATTGGGAAGACTGCCCTGGTTCGGGCTGTACATATTCCTGAGCCTTAGCTACAGAGTTGTATACGTCATCGTTGCCGCTGCCTTGCTGCGCCAACCTGGGCGCAGAACAGGAGGAAATAACCACCACTGCTGCAACCAATATTGGAGTAAGTAATCGAATCGGTTTCATATATGTGAATTGTTTGTGTGTGTTACAATTATTATAGGTATAAATTTATAAATTTGCGACCTACTATACAAGAAATTTAACACAAAAAACGTTCCAGACAGTTATGAGCAAAGGTATTACAAGCAAAAACGAAGATTATTCCCAGTGGTATAACGACATTGTTATAAAAGCCGATCTTGCAGATCATTCAGATGTAAGGGGCTGTATGGTAATAAAGCCGTATGGTTACTCGATTTGGGAAAAAATGCAGGCTGTATTAGATCAAAAATTTAAAGATACCGGTCACAGCAATGCTTATTTTCCTTTATTCATTCCAAAGTCATATTTTTCAAAGGAGGCCTCTCACGTAGAAGGTTTTGCCACAGAATGTGCCGTTGTGACACATTATCGTTTGAAAAATGATGGCAACGGAAACATTATTGTAGATGAAACTGCCAAATTGGAAGAGGAACTGATCGTAAGGCCAACCTCTGAGACCATTATCTGGAATACTTATAAAGGCTGGATTCAGTCGTACAGGGATCTGCCCTTGCTGATCAACCAATGGGCGAATGTTGTCCGTTGGGAAATGAGGACCAGACTGTTCCTGAGAACGGCAGAGTTTTTATGGCAGGAAGGGCATACTGCACATTCCACTGCTCAGGAAGCTATTGAAGAAACAGAACGCATGCTGGATGTATATGCAGATTTCTCAGAAAACTGGATGGCCTTACCGGTGGTTAAAGGAAAGAAAACACCTAATGAACGTTTTGCCGGAGCTTTAGATACTTATTGCATTGAAGCTTTGATGCAGGATGGAAAGGCATTGCAGGCGGGTACTTCACACTTTTTAGGGCAAAACTTTGCAAAAGCATTTGACGTGAAGTTTACCAATAAAGAAGGGAAAATAGAACATGTGTGGGCAACTTCATGGGGTGTTTCTACCCGTTTGATCGGCGCTTTAATTATGGCCCACAGTGATGATCAGGGTTTGGTTTTACCTCCAAAACTGGCTCCAATACAAGTGGTGATTGTACCAATTTACAAAGGAGAGGAAGACTTGAAGAACATCAGCAATTTTGTTGATGAGCTAATTCCTAAACTAAAAGGAATGGGTATTTCTGTGAAATATGATGATAGGGACACACAACGTCCTGGATTCAAATTTGCAGAATATGAACTTAAAGGTGTACCTGTTCGGATTGCTATAGGCGGAAGAGATATGGAGAATGGTACCGTTGAAATTGCCAGAAGAGATACGAGGGAGAAACAAACCGTTCAGCAGGAAGGACTAGATGTTTTTGTTCAGCAATTGCTGGAGGATATCCAGGCCAATATCTATAAAAAAGCGGCAGATTACAGAGAAGAGCACATCACTGAAGCGAATTCCTATGATGAGCTGAAAGAACTTCTGGACACCAAGGCTGGATTTATTTCTGCGCATTGGGATGGTACACCGGAAACAGAGCAAAAAATAAAAGAAGAGACAAAGGCTACAATCAGATGTATTCCGTTAAATAATAAACAGGAGGCTGGTGTTTGTATTTATTCAGGTAAACCTTCTACGCAACGGGTATTGTTTGCCAGGGCTTATTAATTAGAACCAGGTAAATTTAATTTAGAAAATAAATGGACAGAGAGATGAAACCATCATGATCTTACAAATTAACTTACATTGATTACAAGATCATGATAGCTTCATCACAAATAAATATAAATAGATAAACAGATGAAATTTGCAACCAAAGCTATACATGCAGGTCAGGAGCCGGATCCAACAACAGGAGCGGTAATGACCCCGATTTATCAGACTTCTACCTACTGGCAAAAGTCGCCGGGCGATCACAAAGGATTTGAGTATTCCCGCGGAACGAATCCAACCAGACAGGCTTTGGAAAAATGTCTTGCTGCATTGGAAAATGCAAAATACGGTCTAGCTTTTTCAAGCGGTATGGGTGCAACCGATACGGTATTGAAATTGCTGAAGCCTGGCGATGAAGTGATCACAGGAAATGATCTTTACGGCGGTTCTTATCGTATATTTACCAAGGTTTATGAGAAATATGGTATTAAATTCCATTTCCTGGATCTATCCAAACCAGAGAACATACTACCTCATTTAAATGACAAGACCAAGCTGATCTGGATTGAAACACCAACCAATCCAACCATGCAGATCATTGACATCGAAGGGGTTTCCAAAATTGCAAAACAGCACCATCTGATCCTGGCCGTAGACAATACTTTTGCTTCGCCTTATCTTCAAAATCCAATGGATCTTGGAGCGGATATTGTCATGCATTCTGTAACTAAATATATCGGTGGTCACTCTGATGTAGTGATGGGGGCATTGCTGGTGAATGATGATCAGTTGTATAAAGATCTTTGGTTTATCTATAACGCATGTGGCGCAACACCGGGCCCTCAAGATGCTTTCCTGGTACTGAGGGGAATCAAAACGCTGCACCTGCGTATGAAGGCGCATTGTGAAAATGGTGAAAAGGTAGCCCGCTACCTGAAGAATCATCCGAAGATCGATAAGATCTACTGGCCAGGATTTGAAGATCATCCTAACCACGACATCGCGAAAAAGCAAATGAGAGGTTTTGGCGGTATGGTTTCGATTACTTTAAAAGGTGCAGACCTGGCAGAAACGTTCAGAGTGGCTTCTTCATTTAAAGTGTTTGCTCTGGCAGAATCTTTAGGTGGTGTAGAATCACTGATCAATCATCCAACCACCATGACCCATGGTTCTATTCCTAAAGAAGAAAGAGAAAAGGTTGGAGTTACAGATAACTTACTCCGTTTAAGCGTCGGAGTGGAGGATATCGATGATCTATTGGCAGATTTAGAACAAGCACTTAAATAACAGCGGTTGGAATTTCTGGAACTTAAGGACTTTTTGGATGTGAAGGTTGGAGAATACAACCAGCCGGGCTTTATTCAAAATGATCCAATTTGTATTCCCCACCGTTTTTCAAAAAAACAGGATATTGAAATTGCCGCATTTTTTGCGGCAATTTTAGCTTGGGGGCAGCGTAAAACCATTATCAATAAGTGCACGGAATTGTTTGCCCGGATGGATAATGAGCCATATGCCTTTATGACTGGCCATTCTGACCAGGATTTGAAAGGTTTGTTAGGGTTTAAGCATCGTACTTTCAATGATACCGATCTGTTGTATTTTGTGGAGTTCTTCCATCAGCATTACAAGAGATCGGATAGTTTAGAAACGGCTTTTTTACCGGGGGCTAGTTCTCGGTTCAGAGAAGAATATTTGACCGTAGTTCTGGAGGAGCAACAGTCTGTTTATGCTTCATCTTCCTGTATGCTGGGAGAAATGAATCAACCTGCGTTGGATATCGAGCAATCCCTGAACCATTTCAGAAGTTATTTTTTTAGTCTTCCGGATTTCCCCAGGCGGACCATTAAACATGTTTCTTCTCCTCTTCAAAAATCTACCTGCAAGCGTTTAAATATGTTTTTAAGGTGGATGGTGAGAAAGGATTCTTGTGGTGTTGATTTTGGTGTTTGGAACATCATCAGGCCAGCTGACCTGATTTGTCCCTGTGATGTGCATGTAGATCGTGTAGCCCGTAAACTTGGTCTGATTGAGCGGAAGCAAACCGACTGGAGCACTGCTGTGGAGTTGACCACGGAACTTCGAAGATTTGATCCGCTGGATCCGGTAAAGTATGATTTTGCTTTGTTTGGCTTAGGCGTTGAAGAAAAGTTCTGATAATTTTGGTGCTTTTTTTATCTTTAATCTGTGGATAACTTAAGCATTTTAAACGCATGGTAACTTTTAGTGCAGAGATTGAAAGATTTGCAGAAATGGGTGAAAAGACCGGTTGGAGTTATGTTTTTATTCCCCAGGCTATAGCTACCCGGATCAAGGCGGATTGTAAAAAGAGCTTCCGGGTAAAAGGTAAAATTGATCAGACTCTTATAGAAGGAATGGCAACTGTTCCGATGGGAGAGGGTGATTTCATTCTGGCCTTGAAAGCCAGTTTGCGAAAACAACTCCTTAAAGAAGCCGGGGCTGTAGTGAATGTTGAGCTGGAAGAGGATAAAGATTTTAAGATCGGGATCCCGGAAGATCTGGAGCTTTGTCTGTCTGACGAAGACCATTTGATGGCGCGTTTCTTAAAATTGCAAAAGTCACATCAGAACTGGTACATCAACTGGTTAAATTCTGCTAAAACCGAACCTACCCGAACCAAAAGGTTGGTCAAAATTGTGTCTGCCATGGACAGGGAAATGACCTTTTCGGAAATGATGCGGGAAGGCAAAGAAAAATAATTATGCTCTTTTGTAATTTCTGAACCAGCTGCCCATTTTCATTTGGATCACGCCTACAAAAGCTTCCCTGAAAATTCTGGTACTCATCTTCGAAACTCCTTCTGTACGGTCGGTAAATATAATAGGAACTTCAACCACATTAAAACCATATTTGATGGCGGTAAATTTCATTTCAATCTGGAAGGCATAACCCACAAACCGGATTTTATCCATTGGAATAGTTTCCAGAACGATTCTTCTGTAGCATTTAAATCCTGCTGTCGCGTCCTGGATGGTGATACGGGTAATAAAACGAACATACATCGATGCAAAATAAGACATCAGGACCCTGTTCATTGGCCAGTTGACCACGTTTACGCCGTTTACATATCTTGAACCAATGGCTACATCTGCGCCATTTAAACAGGCTTCTCTTAAACGGACCAGATCATCCGGATTATGAGAGAAATCTGCATCCATTTCAAAGATAAATTCATATTTCCGCTGCAGGGCCCATTTGAAACCATGAATATAGGCAGTTCCTAAACCTAGTTTACCTGTTCTTTGTTCCAGATGGAGGGCTGGATACTCTTCCTGAAGGCTTTTTACAATCTCTGCAGTCCCGTCAGGAGAACCATCATCTATAATTAAGATCTCAAAGAGGAAAGGAAGTGAAAATACCTTCCTGATGATTCTTTCAATGTTTTCCTTTTCGTTATAGGTAGGAATTATTACTAAGCTGTCTGACACTTGTGACCGGTGTTTTTTAATGTATGAATTGCAGAATCGCCGAAATTAATCATTAAAAATGAAAAACCCTGTAACCGGATGGGGTTACAGGGTTAAAATATGTTAAATGCAGTACAGATTAGCTTACGCCTTGCATCAGTTTTTTAATCAATGGAGAACAAATGATCAGGAATATACCTGCAATTGCGGCATAGATACCCAATTGGTAATAACCGGCAGTGTAAGAATGCAGTTTTTCTACAAGGGTAGCGCCCTCAGCTACAGACATATCTGCACCAAATTTTCCGGCGGCAAACTGTCCAAATGCGCTGGCCAGGAACCACATTCCCATCATCATACCTGTAAGTTTCTTTGGCGAAAGTTTAGTTACCAGCGACATTCCGATTGGACCAAGGCACAATTCACCAAGGGTCATCAATAGATAACCAAAAGTAAAGAGGTTCAGTGATGTGATCCCATTGGCATCTGCAAGGAAACGCGTATAAAAGAAAGTGTAAAAAGTAGCGGCCAGGAATAAAAATCCGATCCCGAATTTAATTACAGAATTTGGTTCTATTTTCTTTTTTGACAGCCAAAGCCATAACAAACCAACCAGCGGACTGAAAACAATAACAAACAAAGAGTTCGAACTGTTATTGATGACGTTAGGGTCGATCTGGAAGAACAATAGGGTATGACTAAGGTTCTTTTCTGCAAAAAGAGATAACGATCCACCACTTTGTTCGTATATAGCATTGAACAAAAAGTACAGGAAAATAAAAATAAAGGCAGCAAGTAGTTTCAGTTGAAACTTTCTATCCTTCACTTTGTAGGTTTCATAAAGAAAATAAATGATACAAAGCGGAGCAATGGTATACATGAAATAATCGGTATACTTTGTGTTCTGCACCATGATCAGGATCAAAGGAATAGAGATCAAAGAAAATATATATACGCCGATCTCTCTTAATCTTTTTTTGCTTACAGGCATTTCTTTTAATGGAGAATCTCCAATTGGGCCCAGTTGCTTTTTGGTAAACAGGAAGGTAATCAGACCGATTGCCATAACGATTGCTGCGGCCAGGAAGGCATAGTTCCAGGAAACATATTTTCCAAGATACACACATAATGCGCCGCCTAAAAGTCCTCCGATATTGATACCGGCATAGAACATTCCGTAACCGGCATCCCTGCGGTGATCGCCTTCTTTATAAAGATCGCCCACCATAGAAGAAACGTTGGGTTTGAAAAATCCTGTACCGATGATAGAAAGCGTAATACCGATGTAAAAGAAATCTTTTGGTGAGGCTGCGATGATCAGGTTTCCAAGGATCATCACCATTCCGCCGAAGAACAATGATTTTTTAAAGCCCAGGATCTTATCTGCAAAGATACCCCCCAAAAAAGTGAAGGCATAAACAAAAGATTGTATGGCTGCATATTTTAGATTCGCATCCTTATCGGAAAGAGAAAGGCCTACAATCTTGTCGATCATAAAAATGGTGAGCATGCCACGCATTCCGTAGAAACAGAAACGCTCCCACATTTCTACCAAAAATAAAGACCAAAGCTGCTTAGGGTATTTACCCTCAAAATCCTGGATTTCGTCCAGCGTGATGTTTTCTTGCATTCTATTTTATTGTTAATCTAAAAAGCCTTTAGCAGATGCCAAAGGCTTTTTATTTATTTTACACCGTGCATTAATTTTTTAAGAACAGGAGTCAGCATCATAATGATCAGACCAAGGCCTACCGGGATAAAGGTGAAGATCAGAAAGAAGGTGGACATGGAGTATTTGGAAGTGATCTCATCGATCATACCACCCATTGTACCTGCAATCTTGTTCCCGATCGCAATGGCCAGGTACCAGATCCCAAACATAATAGCGATCATACGTCCCGGAACCAGTTTACTTACATAAGATAAACCTACAGGTGAGATGAACAATTCTCCTAAGGTATGGAAGAAATAAGCGAGTACCAGCCAAACCATACTTACAGAAGCCACGGCTGCACCCTGTGGAATGCTGCTTGCACCATAGGCTAAAGCAGCGAAGCCAATACCCAGAAGGATCATTCCAAAGCCGTTTTTAAAGGTTGCAGAAGGATTGTATTTGCTTTCCCATAATTTAGATACAATAGGGGCACAGCTAATGATGAACAAAGAGTTCAGAATTCCAAACCAGGTAGCGGGTACCTCTGATTTTACTTCAGCATATTGTTGTTTCAGCATATAGATTACAATGACCCAGATAATCACGAAACCTGAAGCCAGGATAATATTTCCCAGCGCATATTTTCCAAAAGTCTTGGCAAATAAACGCATCAATACATAAGAGATGATGGCCAGGGGAACAATGGTGATCAACGTATTTACTACGTTGAAAATGATCTTGGAATCGCCGGTTAAGATCCGCTGTGTATAATCTTTAGCAAAGATGGTCATTGAACCACCTGCCTGCTCAAATGAAGCCCAGAAGAAAATGGTAATGAAGGCCAGAATAATCACTGCAATCATTTTGTCGCGAAGTACTGGCGTATACTGTGCAATCCGCTTGATCAGGATAAAAATAAATAAGGCAAGCGCAATCAGGATGGCGAAATTACTGCCTTCAATGCCGCCGATTTTAAAGTTGAACAAATTGAAACTGGTGATTTTGGAAACCGGATCGTTGATGATCCAGGCTAAACCAATAACAGAAAGTAAGCCAATGATGCCCAGGTCAAATGAAGAGAATGGGTTTCTTGTGGATTCTTCAGGTGTTTCTGAAAAGTCTTCTTCTTTATCTTTAACGGGTTTCAGACCAATGTTTCCAAAAATGTTCTGTGTAAAGTAGAACTGGAGCATGCCAATAAACATAAAAACACCAGCTAAACCAAAACCATAAGACCAGCCCCAGTTTGGATTTTCTCCAATATAACCACAAAGCAGCATACCCAGGAAAGCTCCGGCATTTACACCCATATAGAAAATGGTATAGGCGCCGTCTTTTTTCTCCTGGTGTTTTTTGTACATCTGTGCAATGATAGAGGTCATGTTCGGTTTAAAAAAGCCATTACCAATCACCAACAGACCTAAACCTAAATACATAAATGCATGGTGAAATTCCATCGCCATAGATAAATGTCCAAGGGTCATGATCAGGGCGCCAACCAATACGGCCCATCTGTAACCGATAATTTTATCTGCGATATAACCGCCTAAAATAGGGGTCAGGTAAGCTAAACCGGTATAAGAACCATAAATAGCCAAGGCATGAGCCCGTGGCCATCCCCAGCCAGGGTTATCTCCAATAATAGATGAAGTTAAGAAGAGTACAAGCAAAGCCCTCATTCCGTAATATGAAAATCTCTCCCACATTTCGGTAAAGAATAGAACAAACAGCCCTGCCGGATGTCCTAAGACCTTACTTTCGAAAAAATTATTTGGATTATCCAAACTTTGTGCATTCATGTGTTGTTTTTTTGTGTAATAATTTATAGAAAAGGTTCAGTTAGTTCGTCGGAGTGTCAGGAGAAGAATCTCCTGTTATTGAGCGGGATAGTTATTTTTCTAATATGTTTCAATTGCCCTGCCAGTGATAAATTTTGTGTGTTGTTGAATTGAACGATCTCGCAAGATAGGGACATACGAGCAAACTCACAAATTTTTAATTCTTCATTCACCATTGAAAAGCCCGTTAAAATTTCTTCTGGGCAGGTATTTGCTTGTTCTTTGGATCTATGTAAAACTCATCATTGGTGTCTGGATCATTGTTGACTTCAACATTTTCAACCAGTTTTAAGCGGCCGCCTAAAGGCTTGTAGGCATCAAAACTTGAATCTGATGCATAAAATTCAAAATGATCTGCCATTTCCGGACTTAAAGGAGCAAGGTGATCAAAAACGATCATACCTACTTTCTTGTCCAGGCGAAGGGTCATGGAATTGAGTTTACTATATTCGAAAACTATCCGATTTTTTACAGAACTGTTTTTGGAGTCCTGGAAAACGGCCTTGCCAAATACGGGTTCACCTTGGTTAAAGGAGAGCACCTCGATAACTTTTTTAGAAGTTTTAGCATTGTTGCCTTTCCAGCCCAGTAAAGCATAATAGGTCTGTTTACCACTATTGACAACAGGCACGATCTCATAATACCGGCTGCCAAACCATTTTTTATGGGAAGTGACTTCATTGTCGTCTTTAAATTCGGCTGTACCATCTATTAAGGGGAAAAGTTTCAGGCTACCATCTTTAGTGGCCATTTGTATGGTACCAAAGAAACGGTAAGTGCCACTGTTGGTGGGCAGGGCCCAGGAAAAGATGCGGAAACCGTTGTCTGGAGATTTAACCGTTGAAATGTATTTTAAAGAATCAAAAGCAAAACTGTAGGATCCTGGAATCTTTAATGCCGTGACCAGGGTTTTGATCAGGCTGGCATTAGCAGCAAAACGGTCTGTATTCTCTTTGGCAGCCTGAATAGATTCCGTAAGACGGATCATAGAATCCTGCAGGGCATGTAGCCGGGGACCCGCATTCGAATTAAAGGTATGCTGTGCCCGGGCAACAGCCAGGGAACAGCATACAGTTAAGGTCAGCAGGAGATGCTTTCTGGACAGAAGCATATCAGCTGTATTTTTCTACGACTAATGCGCTGGCACCGCCACCTCCGTTACAAATTCCGGCTACGCCAATTTTTCCATTGTTTTGGGCAAGTACAGAAAGGAGTGTAACCACGATCCTTGCACCAGAAGCGCCCAATGGATGGCCAAGGGAAACCGCGCCGCCATTTACATTGACCTTATCATTGTTCAGTTCCAAAAGTTGGTTGTTGGCCAGGGAAACTACAGAAAAGGCCTCATTAATTTCAAAATAATCAACATCTTTTATGCTCTTACCGGCTCTGCTTAAAGCAAGAGGGATTGCCTTTGCCGGGGCAGTAGTAAACCATTCTGGTGCCTGTTGTGCATCAGCATAAGCTAAAATTCTGGCAAGAGGTTTTAACCCCAGTTCTTTTGCTTTATCCGCACTCATCAAAACCAGTGCAGCTGCGCCATCATTGAGGGTAGATGCATTGGCTGCAGTTACGGTACCGTCTTTTTTAAATACGGGTTTAAGAGAAGGTATTTTGTCGAATTTTACGGCAAAGGGTTCGTCATCATTGCTCACCAGGGTGATTTCGCCCTTACGGTCTTTCACTTCTACAGGAACGATTTCTGCTGTGAATTTACCGTCGTTTTGTGCTGCCTGAGCTTTTTTATACGAGGCAATAGCAAATGCGTCCTGATCTTCACGGCTGATGTGGCATTCTGTTGCACATAATTCTGCGGCAGAACCCATATGGTAATCATTATATACATCCCACAGACCATCTTTAACCAGGCCATCAGTAATCTGGCCATGGCCTAAACGGTAGCCTGTACGCGCTTTATCTAAATAATAAGGAACATTGCTCATGCTTTCCATTCCGCCTGCAACTACAATATCATTCTGTCCAAGTGCAATACTTTGTGCAGCCAGCATAATGGCTTTGGTGCCTGAAGCACATACTTTATTAATAGTGGTAGCAGGCAAATCAGGAAGTCCGGCATGTTTGGCAGCCTGTGTAGCGGGTGCCTGGCCAAGGTTAGCGGATAACACATTTCCCATATATACTTCCTGAACATCTTCAGGTTTGATCCCTGCTTTCTCTATTGCGGCTTTAATGGCAATTCCACCAAGTTGTGTTGCTGTAAAACCAGCTAATGATCCACCGAAACTTCCAATTGGGGTTCTAAGTGCTGAAACGATTACGACTTCTTTCATTCGAAATTTTATAATTGGTTATAAGCAAAGTTAAATAAGATTCACTGGTTTTAGGTAATCAAAACAACAGTTCCCGCAATAATTAAGGCAGCGCCTATGATAATTTTTATCGTAATGGCTTCTTTTAGAATGAGGAAAGAGAGCAGGATGGTTAAGGCCAGGCTCAGTTTGTCTACCGGAGCAACCTGTGAAACTTTACCAAGCTGGATGGCCTTGTAATAAAAGATCCAGGAAAGGCCTGTAGCCAATCCGGAAAGAATTAAAAAAGTTAAGCTGTGTTTGGAAATTTCGGTGATCCCTTTTAATTCTCCTCTAAAGAGCACAATTCCCCAGGCAACAACCAGAATGACGATGGTTCTGATGGCTGTGGCCAGGTCGGAATTTACGCTGGTTACACCGATCTTAGCGAAAATCGCTGTTAAGGAAGCAAAGAAGGCTGATAATAAAGCATATATCCACCACATGATTTTCAAATTATAGATCAGTCAAATATATTAAAATTGGTAACTTCGCCGCGTCATTCCAGAAATTATGTTCAATAAGAAAATTGTCAGTTACCTGTATTCCAATGCAGATGCCCTTGTCATTTCCATTTTTGCGGTGATTTGCTTGCTTATTTTTACCGGACATAATGGAATTGGCATTTCTCCGGATTCTATCTCGTATATCAGCACAGCGAGAAGCATACATGAACATTGGACCATGACGGATTTCAATCTGAAACCCCTGGTCGCTTTTCCGGTATTTTATCCGGTTTTTCTAAGTATGGTGATGTTTCTGACGGGAACAGATATTGTACAGTCGGGTGTAGTTTTAAATTGTGTTTTACTAGCTGCAGTAGTGCTGCTCTCGGGCAGGCTGTTGAATAAATTTCATCCGCGGTCGGCATGGTATAAGCGCATTGTATTGCTTTTTATCGTTTTTAGTCCGGCATTGACAGAGGTTTATTCTATGTTATGGTCGGAGACTTTGTTGATTCTCCTAAGTTTGATTTTCTTTCTGTTCCTGGAAAAGTATCTGAAACATAGTACTGTGAAAAACCTGGTCATTTGTGCTGTATTGGCTGGCCTGGCCACAGTAACCCGTTATGCAGGAATAACCTTAACCGGAACAGCAGGCCTGATGATCTTATTGGCACCGCACATGGACGTAAAGAAAAAAGCAGGTCATATTGGTCTGCTCAGTTTGATCTCCTTCTTTATTTTGTTCTTGAACCTGATCCGGAACCACGTGCTGGTGGGTTCTTTGACTGGACCGCGGCAATTTGGACATACGCCTTTGCTGGAGAATATTGGTTACTATGGTAAAACACTTTCTGACTGGTATCCGGTATTTAATCAGGACCACAGCACCTCGATTTTAATCGGTTTATTGGTTTTTACGGTGGTATTGCTACTGTTCCTTTATCGGGCCTTTAAAGGGAAATATTATCATGGCCAGGAAAATATCGCCGCGGCTTTTGTGTTGGTGTACTCTATATTCATTGTGGGGATATCTACGTTGTCTCATTTTGAGGGAATCAACAATCGCTTGCTGGTTCCTATTTTTATACCCTCTTTATTTGCATTGACTTTTTGGCTGCCCGGCTATTTTTCCGGATTAAGACCGGTGGCAAAACAGGCTAGTATGGTTCTGTTGCTGGGCTTTTTGCTGCTATTCCAATATAATGCAACTGCTCAGCTCGATGAAATGTACCAGGATGCGGTCACTTACGGTGTTCCAGGTTATGCAGATGATTCCTGGAAGAAATCAGAAACCGCAAACTTCCTCGCTAAACATCCTGAATTCCTGAAAAAGGGCATAAAGGTCTACTCTAATGCCCATGATGCAGTTTATTTTAAGACGGGTTTGCACGCCGATGAACTTCCACACCATATAGATAAGGAGTACCAGGAAAAGTTCTATCAGGAAAAAGCACATTATATCATTTGGTTCAATAGTATAGATGATCCTGAACTGATCCATCTTTCTTCTATGTATAAGCACAGAAAGCTCCTTGAAAAATACAGATTTGGGGACGGCTGGGTATTTTTGTTTGAACGCAAGCCCTGATTTTAGCTGTTTGATATTTTCCTGATAAATATGCTGTGCTAACTATATGTATTTCATTTGGTTTGTATTATATTAGAAGCATATAACCCACCTGCACAGATGGCGGAAAATAAAGGCTTAAAAAAGACACTCAGCCCCTTTATGCTTTGGGGCCTTGGCGTAGGTTATGTGATCTCCGGAATGTATTTTGGCTGGAACCTCGGCCTTGAAAAAGGTGGTGCCGGCGGGATGGCGATTGCTACGATTGTAATTATGGTGATGTACATCACCTTTACTTTTAGTTATGCTGAGCTGGCCTGTGCGATACCTAAGGCGGGCGGGGTATTTGATTACGCCAACCGGGCAATGGGCAAGAACATCGGCTTTATTGCGGGAATTGCACAGATTGTGGAGTTTATCCTTGCTCCACCTGCGATTGCTTTTGCCATTGGTGCTTATTTTAATGCTTTCTTTCCTCAGGTACCCATTCTAAGCAGTGCTATTGCCATTTATTTTGTGTTTACTGCCCTGAACGTTTATGGTGTTAGGGCAGCGGCTTCCTTTGAAGTCATCATTACGGTGCTGGCCGTAGGGGAGTTGCTATTGTTTTCTGGCATTGCCTTGCCAAAATTTGAGATGGCTAATCTGCAGCGCAATTCTTTTCCTAATGGTTGGGGAGGGGTATTTGCCGCCATACCTTTTGCCATTTGGTTCTTTCTGGGCATTGAGGGAATTGCAAATGTGGCCGAAGAAACCAAAAATCCTCAGAGAGACATTAGTAAAGGCTTTGGCTGGGCTATTTTTACCCTGGCCATATTATGTGTGCTGATCTTTATTTCGGCTACCGGAATCAGTGGTTGGGAAGCGATTGTTTATAAAAACGGTCTGTCTGGAGAAACTTCGGATTCACCACTGCCCTTAGCCCTGGCCAGGATCACGGGTAGCAATCATTTGATGTATCACCTGCTGATCACGGTTGGGCTGTTTGGTCTGGTGGCTTCTTTTCATGGGCTGATTCTGGCAGCAGGCAGGTCTACTTATGAAATGGGAAGGGTACATAATATTCCTTCCTTTCTGGGAAAGATTTCTCCCAGATTCCATACACCGGCCAATGCGCTCCTTGGAAATATGGTGATAGGAATACTTGCTTTATTATCGGGAAAAACATCGGAGATCATTATTGTTTCTGTATTTGGTGCATTAACACTCTATATTATTTCTATGATCTCCATTATTCTGTTGAGAAAACAAGAGCCAGATCTGCACCGACCTTTCCGCACGCCTTTCTATCCGGTATTTCCTGTGGTTTCCCTGGTGATTGCGGTGGTTTCCATCCTGGCCATGTTTATTTACAGTTTCCAATTAGGACTTATTTATTTTTCTATACTGATCATCACTTTTTTGCTGTACAAAATCTTTAAAAGAACGGATACATGACAACACAAGAGATACTCGCTTACGTACAACAGCATCCCTCGGGCAAGGTAAAAGTTGCTGTGACAGATATTGACGGGGTTTTAAGAGGAAAATATATTGCTGCTGAAAAGTTCAGTTCGATTGCTGAGGGACGGCTTGGCTTTTGCGATGTAACCTTTGGCTGGGATATGGGCGATGCGGCTTATGATAATGTGAAATTTACAGGATGGCATACTGGTTATCCGGATGCGCTGGTGAAACTGGATCTAAATACCTTCCGTAAAATCCCCTGGGAGAACGGTACTCCTTTTTTTCTGGGTGATTTTGTTAACGAGCAGGATGTTGCAGCGTATACCTGCCCCAGACAATTGCTCCGTAAGGTGTTAAGTGATACAGAACTGCAGGGATTTACTCCTTATTTTTCGCAGGAGTTTGAATGGTTCAATTTTATAGAAACACCCGAAACGGCGTACCAAAAGGGTTTCCAGCAGCTTAATCCCTTGAGCCCGGGGATGTTTGGCTATTCTATTCTGAGGGGCAGCTTGAAAAATGAATATATGAGCGATCTGTTTGATTTGCTTTGCAAATTTGGTATTCCGATAGAAGGTCTGCATACCGAAACAGGCCCAGGTGTTTATGAAGCGGCAATTAAATACGCTCCGGTGATGCAAGCTGCAGATCAGGCGGTATTGTTTAAAACTGCCGTTAAAGAAATTGCCTATAAACATGGTCTTATGGCAACTTTTATGGCCAAAATCAGCGAGCACCTTCCGGGTTGCAGTGGGCATGTCCATCAAAGCCTTTGGGATAAAGGTTCCAGGTATAATCTCTTTTATGAGCAAAAGGACCCACATAAAATGAGTGATTTGATGAAAAGCTATATTGCGGGGCAATTGTATTGTTTACCCCAAATACTCCCCATGATTGCTCCAACGGTAAACAGTTATAAAAGATTGGTGGAGGGTGCCTGGGCACCAACTACACTAACCTGGGGTATAGACAACAGAACGGTAGCTCTAAGGGCATTGCCTGGCCATTCCAAAACCACACGTTTGGAAACCAGGGTAGTTGGGGCAGATACAAATCCTTATCTGGCGCTATCCGCTTGCCTCGCTGCAGGGTTGTATGGCGTTAAGCATAAAATGAAACTGGAAAAAGAGGCTACTACGGGAAATGGTTATAAAGACCTTTCTAATGGTGTTTTACCTTTTAACCTGCATGATGCTACACAAATGATGAAACAATCTGCGGTCGCAAAAGAATTGTTTGGCGATCAGTTTGTAGAACATTTTACGTTAACCAGAGAGTGGGAGTGGAAACAGTTTGCCAAAGTGGTAACAGACTGGGAATTGAAAAGATATTTTGAAATTATTTAAGACGAAGCTGCAATATGACATTTGATAAAGTATACCAGTATAATTTTCCAACCACCATTCGTTTTGGTGCCGGGGCGATAAAGGAATTGCCTGCTTATCTAAAATCCAATGGACTCAGCAAGCCGATGATTGTGACAGATCCGGTGATTGCAGGTTTGCCCTTCTTTAAATCGATCATCAAGGACCTGGAAGCACAGCAGCTTTCGGTGGAAGTGTTTTCAAATATCCATAAAAATCCGGTAAAGAGTGATGTATACAAAGGGACGGAACTCTGGGACCAAAGTTCAAGGGATAGTGTAATTGGTATAGGGGGCGGGGCCGCGCTGGATGTAGCCCGTGCCATTGTATTGCGGGTAAATCACCGGGAGGATCTGTTTAAATATGATGATTTGATTGGCGGGGATATTTATGTGACTAATGATGTTCCTCATTTTATTACCGTACCTACAACCGCTGGTACCGGGAGTGAGGTAGGCAGGAGTGCCATTATCGCCGATGATGAGACCCATCAGAAAAAAATCCTTTTTTCGCCGAAGCTCATGGCGAAAATTGTGTTTGCAGATCCTGTATTAACCATGGATCTGCCGCCATTTATCACAGCTGCAACGGGTATGGATGCGCTGACCCATAATATGGAGGCATTCTTAGCTAAGAATCCTCATCCTTTATGTGATGGAATAGCGCTTGAAGGCATCTATCTGATCAAAGATGCCCTGGAGAAGGCGACCAACCACCCTGATCTGGAAAGCAGAAGTAAAATGCTGATGGCCTCTATGATGGGGGCGATTGCCTTTCAAAAAGGACTGGGCGTGGTCCACTCTCTGGCACATCCACTCTCCTCCCTGCTGGATACCCACCATGGTTTGGCCAATGCGGTGAATATCCCTTACGGTATGGAATTCAATATTGCAGGCTTTGAAGATAAATTTCGCCGGATGGCGAGAACCTTGGAACTGAAAGAGGAGAATGGAGAAGCCGTAGTGGAATACTTGTTTGATTTAAATGCAAAAATTCATATTCCTCATCATTTAAGTGAGATTGGGGTAAAGGCTGAGCATATTGAAACTCTTTCGGATTTGGCTCTGGCCGATTTCGCCCATCCCAATAACCCAAAGCCTGTAAACAGGGAGGATTTTAAACAGTTGTATTTAAAAGCGCTTTAGTTTTGCGTTATGAAGAAGATTGGAATAAGTTATACGGAAACTAATTTTAGAAATTACTGGAACTGGTTTACACCGGAAGAATTGGGTGAGGATATCGAATTGCTGGAACTTTCTTTTCAACAAAACAACAGCAGCGATTTTCAGTACTGTGATGGTTTTGTTTTAACCGGAGGAATAGATGTTTTGCCCGAATTGTATGGCGGTGCGAAAGATTATCCTTACCGGCCGGAGATTTTTTTGCCGGAAAGGGATGAATTTGAAAAGGAAATGTACATCTATGCTCAGACTCATAATATGCCTGTTCTGGGCATTTGCAGGGGGATGCAATATATTAATATCCTGGAAGGGGGAACTGTTTTTGAAGACAACGGAGAACAGCTGAACCTGGTTCACAAGAAGGGAACGGAAGATAAAGTACATGGCTTAAGCCTTGTTCCAGGTAGTCTTTTGCACTTGACTACTGGTATAGAAAACGGAACGGTGAACAGTGCCCATCACCAGCGGGTCCATCCGGATCATCTTGGTGCCAATTTAATGATCAGTGCTTATTCTGAGGGAGAACAGCCGATTATAGAAGCACTGGAATTTGAAGATAAAAGCAATAAAGCATTTATGCTGGCGGTGCAGTGGCATCCGGAAAGAATGCAGGAGAAAGAGAGCAATCCGCTATCCCAAAAAATCAAAGAACGGTTTATTAAGGCTATAAAAGAATCAAAGAAATGAATGTGATCAATCCGGCTACGGAAGAAATTATTGCAGTATTGGAGGAAGACGATCATCTTTCCCTCGAAAAGAAACATGAATTACTGAAGACTGGTCAAATCCAGTGGGCGAAGCGGACGCTTGAGGAACGTTTAGCAGTGGTGACGCGTTTTTTTGACCTGCTGGATACAGAAAAAGAAAAACTTGCAGCTGTACTCACCGCAGAAACAGGCAAGCCTTTGCAACAGTCCAGGAATGAGATCAATGGTTCAAGAACGAGGATCAAATGGATGCTGGACCATGCAGCAAAATATCTTTCAGAAGAAATGGTAAGTGATACAGAAGATATGCAGGAAAAGATTTCTTATGAACCATTAGGGGTTATTTGCAATATCTCTGCCTGGAATTATCCTTACCTGGTAGGGGTCAATGTATTTATTCCTGCCTTGCTGGCTGGAAATGCGGTGCTTTATAAACCCTCTGAGTATGCGGCACTTACCGGACTGGAAATAGAACGTTTACTCAAAGCAGCAGGTATTCCTGAGCATGTTTTTATCGTTGCGCTTGGAACAGGACAAACGGGTGAGCTGTTACTGGATATGGATTTTAATGGCTTTTTCTTTACCGGGTCTTATAAAACCGGGCAGCATATTTATGAAAGAGTGGCCTGGAAGATGGTTCCCTGTCAGCTGGAATTGGGGGGGAAGGATCCTTTGTATGTAACCGATGATGTAAAGGATATTGCTGCGGTAGCAGCTGGAACGGCAGATGGTGCCTTTTACAATAATGGGCAAAGTTGTTGTTCTGTAGAGCGGATCTATGTGCATGAAAAAGTGTACGACGATTATCTGGCAGCTTTTATCCGGGAAGTGAAATCCTGGAAATCAGGGCTTCCTACAGAAGATGATGTGTATTTTGGGGCATTAACACGAAAACCACAACTGGCGGTACTGGAAGAGCAGGTTAAAGAAGCAGTCGCGAATGGTGCTACCCTGGTATTGGGTGGTCATGTTCAGCAAAGTCCGGGATACTACTTTGAACCTACCATATTGATCAATGTGACCAATAGGATGAAGGTGATGCAGGAAGAAAGCTTTGGACCGGTTATAGGTATTATGAAAGTTAAAGATGATGAAGAGGCGCTTAAGCTGATGCAGGATACCGCCTACGGATTGACGGCATCTGTTTATAGCAATACCGTGGATAGGGCAACCCGCATCCTTTCACAAATAGACAGTGGCAGCGGCTACTGGAATTGCTGTGACCGGGTAAGTGCAGGATTGCCCTGGAGTGGAAGAAAGCACTCGGGAATTGGGGTCAGTCTATCACATCAGGGATTTCGGGCTTTTACCAAGCCTAAGGCATGGCATTTGAGAAAGGCCTGATGGGGGTTATTTGAAATTGCCGATTCTGATGCTCACCACATGACGTCCCTTTTTAGAACCCAGGGAATTCACTGCCCCGATTTCATTTTGCCTGATCTCATATAAGGATGGCCAGGTGGTTTTTTTCCAGGCTTTGTCAACGGTTTTCCAGTTCAGGCCATAGTCATTGCTAATAGAAATATTGCTGTTGTTGGAAGTGACTATAAGGCTGCCATTCGTTAAAGCAAGGAGATAAGGTGCAGCCAGCTGGTCTGGAATAGGGGAACCCAGTCCTCCAGGCCAGTTTATTCCATCTTTGCTGATCTTATAATAGACCTTGCAATCCTCGGGGCCGCAGATTTCATACACCACAATATACTTGTTGTTTTTCATTTTTGCCCATACCGGCATGCCAGGTCTGGAATCCGGATGTCCGGGTTCATGTGCTACCCAAATCTCTGCACCCCAGGTTTTCCCCTGGTCCGGGGAGATCTTCTGGGAAATAATCTGGCTGTAAGAAGGACTTTGCGTAACGTGCTTTTCATTGGCATACATCACTGATAGCCGTCCATCGTTCAGAAAATAAAAATGGGGCTCGTATATGCCTTTGTCTGGTTTACCCAAAGCGCCTTGTTTACCTTCATTTTGGTCTATTACACTCAGTCTTTTCCAGGTTTTACCCAAATCATTGCTTTTGTAAACTGGTAAAATGTAAGACTCCTGCCAGCGTACAGAGCGGCAGGCCAGGAGAATACTTCCATCCTTGAGCTGGATCATCTGTGCATTGTCCAGATCTCTTCCCGGATCTTTGAGCAGGGCTATTTTCTTCCAGGTACGGCAATGGTCATGACTCAGCGCAACTTCGAGGCGGAGACCTCCTGTTTGGTCTTTCTGGTAACCAGCATTGTCTGATATGGTATAAGCAGCAAGCCAGACTCCATTCTTTAATTGCAGCAAACGTCCATACTGAGAGCCATAGGCGTTTGTTGTATCTGGCTGCACAGGCAGAATCTGCCCCCACTGAATAGGGGAGGCAGATTGGCAATACACCGCAAAGGGCAGGCTGAATAATAAATAAAACAGTGCAGATTTTATGTAGTTTATCATACATTTAGGTTTTGGTAACTCCTGTCATTTGTTTAATAAAATTAGTTTCTTCTGCCCGGTAAGGTGTTCCTTCTTTTCTGAAAATATCATGAAACCATACCGGCGGTTCGCCGGTATATTTCTTTTGCCAGCTGTCCCAGGGATAGATGGTTTGAGATTTTCCATCTACAAAACCCCAGTTGATCATACCAACATGATATTTTTTTGCAATAGGTAAAAAGCCTTCAAACGTGCTTCCGTTTGGACGGGCCATATATTCTGTGCATATCATCGGTTTGTTGTAACGCTCCAGCTGTTTGATGCGGTTTTCAAAATCAACTGGTTTATCATAATTGTGAAAGGAAATTACATCAGATTCTTCCAGTTGCAGTTTTTGAATGGGCTTAAGTACGGTATCTGAAGACCAGTCACCTGCCCATACCGCAGAGGTGAGGGGCTGAGAAGGTCGTGCACTTCTTGCCCATTCGAAGGTTTTTTTGAGTAATGGGATAACGTGTTCTGCTTTCTGTGGTAATTCTTCTTTTCCATAGGAAGAGTCATTGGTGTTATCTGGTTCATTCCAAACATCCCAGGCAAGGATACGGCTGTCCTGTGCAAAGTGGCCGACCAGACCCTTTACATATTTCTCCAGCCTTGCATATTGGGTGGTGTCTTTTAATGCCTCCCGGCCAGGACTCTGTACCCATCCTGAATTGTGTACAAAAGGCTTTGGGGCTCTTTGTTTACCTGATTTAGGGAAAGGGTCCCAGCAAGAATCGAAGATGACAAACATGGGTTTGATGTTATGGGCTTTGGCGATACGAAGAAAGATGTCTATCCGGTTTAAAAAGCCTGTGGAATCGTCCTGGTAAGGTAGATCGTGCAAGTAGACCCGCATGGTGTTCATGCCGAGTGATTGTGCCCAACCCAGTTCCCGGTTTATGGTAGTCGTATCGAAGGTATCTTGTTGCCACATCTCCAGTTGATTGATTGCGGTGCTGGGAAGGTAATTTGACCCAATCAGCCAGGGTTCACCATTATACCATTTTTTAGCCTGCGCACTAGTCCAGACCTTAGGTTCTTCAGCAGCAGTTGTTTTGACCTGTTTTTGTGTACAGGCCTGGAAGAAAATCACACTGAGCAGCAGCAACATTAAATTGTATCGTTTCATCTTTTTAAATAATTAGGTATATGAGCTATTTTTTATTGAAAACAGGTTTAGGCTGTGGGGTAGTTGATGGGGTACCCTCCTTGATCTCCGGCCAGTCATTGTTCCAGGTCAGTTTGTCTAACATGAGTGCCCTTCTGTTGGCACCACTGCTTACTACGGGATTTGCAATTTCTATGGCATGGTAGAGGAACCAATCTGTTCCGGCATCATCCGTCATGATCTGGGCATTGTGGCCCGGGCCTGCAAAACGGTTGTTTCTTTGGATGAGTAAGGTCCCATTGTCTCTAATGTTAATGTCATGTCCATCTTTATCTAAATAAGGACCATGTAAGTTCTCTGAACGAGCCACCCTTACCTGATAAACACTCGCTGCACCATCGCAGCAATTGTTTTTGGAACCAAAAAAATAGTAATATTTACCTCTTTTATGGATCATTACCCCTTCAAAATCACCTGCAGCAATCTTGAATTTACCTCCTGGATCAGAAACAGATTTACCATCTGCCGATAATTCCACGCCCCAGGTACCATTATTCGGTGCGGAACTGTAGCTTCCGAAAAGCAAATATTTTTTGCCAGCGTCTTCTACATAACATGGATCTATGGCATTGGCTACCCCAATTTCACTGCTCAGGAAAAGCTTTCCTAAATCGGTAAAAGGACCAGCCGGATCTGAAGCAATGGCCAGACCTATACCGGGATTGCTGTCTGCCCAGACAGAATAAGCATAGTACATATAATATTTACCATTAATGTAGTTTACATCTGGTGCCCATATTCCGCCATTTTGTTTCCATGTTGGCTTTGTAATAAAGGCATCCCGTAGAAAGCTCCAGTCAGCAAGGTTTGAAGATTTAACCACGGCCACAAGATGACTACCTTTTCCATCACCCCAGTTGTCTTCTGTTCCGTAGGCATAAAAATTGCCGCTGACAGGATCCTTCAACACGGAAGGATCTGCCAGAATGGGCATGAAAACGGGGTTTATATAGGAGTTTTCCGCTAATTTAGGTGGGGGTGTTACCGGAGGGTTTTGCGTTTTACCTTGCTTTCCGCAACCGGTCATCAAGACCAGGAGCAGCGCACAGAAAATATTGGGTCTGTTCATCATTCTTAAATTTAAGTTATTATTAGTATCCTGGGTTTTGTTTCAGGTTTTTATTGTTTTCCACTTCCAGTTGCGGCAATGGTAGCCTGATGCTTTTACCCACAATAAAGTTTTTGAAATCAGGATCGCGCTGTGCTACTTTATCTACACCTTGCTGGGTATCCAGATCTCCCCATCTTTTTAAGTCGGCCCATCTTACACTTTCACCGCAGAGCTCGAGCATTCTTTCTGTTTTCAATCTTTCCCTGAAAAGGTCTTTATTGGTGCCGATAGCAGGGTAAGCCGTGGCAAGATCTGCCATGTTGGCGCGGTTGCGAACCCGGTTTACATAGGGGTAAGCATCTGAAGTCTGTCCCAGTTCATTCAGGGCTTCAGCATACATTAACAACACATCAGCATAACGGATCACCCGATTATTGACCTGATTGTAATAATCTTCGTCATTCCGGTAATAATCCCGGGAATATTTCTTGAACCAAGCCTCATCAGCATTCCATTGCCAGCTCCGGCCATAAGTTTTGTCGCCAAAATCGGCCTCCAGTCCTGGATAAAATAACGTATACCTTAAGCGCGAATCAATTTTTCCATCCTTGGTTTTTTCTTTTTTAAACGCTGAAACCATCCAGTACCTGGCCTGCCCGTCAGACCAGCCAATAGAACGTGGAGCAAAGAACTGGCTTCTGTTGCTGCCCATATTGGCATTTGGTCCATCCCCCTCCGCTGTTTTATTGGCATCGGAAAATTGTATTTCGAAAACAGATTCTTTGTTGTTTTCCTGGGTTGCCCTGAAATTCTCTTTATAATCGACCAGATCGTAATAGCCCTTTCCTGCTCCGGTAACTAAATAATCAAATGCGGTTTTGGCTTCCGCCCATTTACGCTGCTGCATATAGGTTTTGCCTAGCAATGCCATAGCAGCACCTTTTGTTGGTCTGCCGACATTGGCATTGTCCCATTGATCAGGAAGTACAGCTGCGGCTTCATTAAGGTCTTTTGCAACCTGGGCAAAAACTTCTGTTACTGTATTTTGCTGTGGCAGGTCAGCAGGCTCTGATGGCTGTAGAACCAGGGGTACGTTTTCCCATAATACGGCTGCATAGAAATAATAGAAAGCTCTTAAGAACTTGGCCTGGGCAAGGATGTTCTCCTTTTTTGCGGCATCAGCAAACTGGATATTGGGTACATTGGCCAATACCTGGTTGCAGCGGAACACTGCCTTGTAGGTATCTCTCCAGGTGTTTACATTTCCTTCCCAGAAATTGTAATTTACATATTGGAAACGCGTCCAGTCTCCAAGCTCTATCCATGGGCTATTGCTGAAACCTTCATCGGAGGTCAGGTCTAACCTGAAATAGATCCAGCGGTTCCATACGCCATTCTGGTAGAACATCGCGTAGATAGAGTTGACCCCATTCTGGGCATCATCTTCTGTTTTCCAGAACTGTTGCTTAGTCAGTGTATTTGGATTTTTCTGGTCCAGTAAGTCTTTCTTACAGGAATATAAAACGGCAGTAGTTAATGCCAGTATAATAATAATGATCTTTTTCATGATAGTTTAGTTTAAAATCCGAACTGTAAACCAAGTGAATACATCCTCAGGTTAGGAAATGCCCCGAAGTCATAACCTTTTTCAAAAACACTTCCGTTGCTAAACTCGGGATCAAGTCCTGTGTATTTTGTGAACGTGATGAGGTTTTGGCCGGAAAGCGTTACACGGGCATTTTGGAAGCCTATCTTTTTTACTACAGATTCAGGAACTTTATAGGAAAGGCTTATATATTTCAGCCTGAAGAAACTCCCATTTTCCAGCCAACGGTCTGAATCACCACGGGAATTAAGGGTAGAGCCATAGTAGGCACGAGGTACGTTGGTATTCGGGTTCTCCGGTGTCCAGGGTTGTATGCCTGTACGGTAATTAGAATTGTCGTCAAAGCGGTCCATAACGCTGCGGGGGCCATTAAATACCTTTGCACCAAAAGAACCAAACCAGTCCATGTTCAATTCGAAGCCTTTGTAAGAACCACTCAGGTTTAAGCCAAGCTCGTATTTAGGCCATGGACTGCCTACCACCACCTTATCTGAATTGGTAATCTGTCCATCGCCGTCGTTATCTTTAAAGCGGATATCACCAGGTTTGGCCCCTGGTTGAATGACCTTACCTGCAGCATTTTTGTAATTGTTTACCTCATCGAGGTTTTGGAAGAGTCCATCTGTTTGTAAAACATACCACATGCCAATTGGCTGGCCAACCTCGGTAATGGTGTTCCCTACATAAGTGTTGTTCCGGTTGTAGCCAAAATCCAATACTTTATTGCGAAGCAAGGTAAGGTTGGCTGTTGCAGAATATTTGAAGGGCGTGCTGTCTTCCCGGTATGCTGCAGAAAATTCAAAACCTTTGTTCTGGAGGGTAACACCATTTACTCTTGGGTTGCCACCATCATTTCCGGTAGTTAAAGCAATTGGAAAACCGAACAAAACATCCTTGGTTGTGGCAATGAAATAATCGGAGCTTACCGAAAGTTTATTGTTCAGAAAGGATACGTCGAAACCATAGTTCTGCTGGGTCAATCTTTCCCAATGGAGATTATCATTTGCCAGCTTTACCTGTATAGCTCCAGGTTCTATGTGCTGGTCAGTACCCATTGCAATCGTAGAGAAGGTGTTGATTACCCCGATATAATCATAATAGTCCGTATTGGAACTTCCCAGTGTACCATAGCTGGCCCTTAATTTCAGGTCATTGATCCAGCTGGATGTAAAGAAATCTTCTTTGCTAATGCGCCAGGCAGCCGAAACTGAGGGGAAGTTGCCCCATTTGTATCCAGGTCCAAATCTGGAATTACCGTCTCTTCTTATTACCCCGTTTACAAGATATTTATCTGCGTAATTGTACTCTAGGCGGCCGAAATAGGAGATGATATCGGATCTGTTCTTGAAACCGCCCAGCTGTCCTTCATTACCCTGGTCGAGTACGTTATAATAACCCCCGTCTGGGTTGACCAGCAGGTTTCTTTTTGTACCCCAAATCTGTGCATAGTCATCTCGCTGGTAGGACTGGCCTGCAATAACATTTAAAGTGTGTTTTCCCAGTTCTTTGTTAAAAGTCAGGGTATGTTCAATCAGTTTGGTAGAAAAATTAGCACGGTTTTCATTGGCAATGGCGGGATCAAGCGGTTGATTTAAAGTCCAGTTTCCCCGTTTTCTGAGATATGTATAGTGATCATTGCTGCTTTCATAACCTAAGTTTAAGCGATATTTCAACTCAGGAAGAAATTTAAGTTCGGCCCATACATTACCCCGGATCCTTTGGTTTTCATTGGTACGGTCTTCCAGGTCGGCAATGGCTACCGGATTGGTTCCAAAAGTCCTGGCTTTAGCCTCATCGCCATATCCATAACCACCTGGGTTTGCTGGATTGTATACGGGAATGGTTGGCAAAAGTCTGATCACGTCAATAATCGGGTTTCCCGACATCTCGTCGCTTTTGGAATTGGTCATTGCAAGATTTTCGCCAATGCTGAAGATTCCTTTGGTACCCTGGGTATTCACACGCAGGCTGTATCTGTCAAAGCCTGTGCTGATCACAGTGCCCTTATTGCTAAAATATCCTGCCGAAACCAGGAATGAACTGCTTTTACCACCACCGGAGAAACTGGCTGTGTAATCTTGCACATTGCCGGTTCTAAAAGCGGCGTCCTGCCAGTCGGTATTGGTACTGAGGTCTAATTTCTGACGGGTGACATTGGCATTGTCATAAGCCATAAAGTTTAGCTTTGAAAATTCTTCAGTTGCGGCGAGTTTATAGCGGGGAATGGTTTGTACACTGGTTTTTCCGGAGAAATCTATTTGTAAAGGGCCTTCTTTACCTTTTTTAGTGGTGATGATAATCACCCCGTTTGCTGCCCTTGATCCGTAGATAGCGGCGGCTGATGCATCTTTCAAAATCTGGATCGACTCAATATCATTGGGGTTAAAGTCTCTGTTTGCGGAAGTGATCAGTCCATCAATAACATAAAGTGGATTGGAGTCCATTAGGTTCTTTAGTCCTCTGATCTGGATCTGGGCTTCAGATCCAGGCTGCCCGCCTCCACGTACCTTAATTCCAGAAGCCTGGCCCTGGAGGGCCTCTGCAACTGTTGTGGCTTGTTTCTTTTGCACATCACTTGCTTTTACCACGGATATGGCACCGGTCAGGTCTTTCTTCAATTGTGTACCGTATCCAACCACGACAATTTCGTTAAGCGCATTGGATTCCTCTGTCAGCTTTACATCGATGGTCTTACGTCCTGAAATATCAATCTCTCGTGTGGTATATCCAATCATAGAAAAAACAAGGGTTCCTTTTGGCTCCTGTTCTAGAATGCTGTAATTCCCTTCAGCACCTGTCATCGTGCCGATTGTCGTGTTCTTTAATTTAACAATTGCCCCAGGAAGTGGATTTCCGTTTTGATCCATGACTTTACCTGTTATGGTCGTGGTGTTTTGTGCTTTGCCTGGCACGCAGAAAAATAAAAGAAGGAGGGTGAAGCCCAATACTGGTAGCAGTTTCCTTCTGAAAAGGATCCCGATACCCGCAACAGCTTCCTGTCGCTGCAGTAAATAATTTTTCATAATCTTTTAGGTTTAATTTGGTTATATGTTTGCCGGACGAAACTGTATAACAGCCGAACGACAATCCAAAAGGAGTTAATATTTTTTGATTATACGGATCAACTTTTTGTCAATTCCGCTCATAATGCGTTAAATAAAGCGGTTTTCGGGCATTTCTCAAAGATGCTTTTAGAATTACAGCATTTGATCTGTATCTTTAAACTGAACCAAATTAAACCCCGATTTTGAAAAGAACAATTTTCCTGTTGCTCCTGTGTATGGTGTCTATAGGTCAGGCCATCGGACAGTCTTATAGTTTTAGAAGTTACCGGGCAGAAAACGGTCTTTCCTATAATTCTGTGATCTGCAGTGTACAGGACAGCAGGGGATTTATGTGGTTCGGAACCAAAGATGGACTGAACAAATTTGACGGCTATACTTTTAAAGTGTTCAGAAATGACAAGAAGAATCCCAAAAGTATAGGCAGCAATTTCATCCATAGCATTTATGAGGATCAAAACAAGGTCATCTGGGTAGGAACCCTGAAGGGATTGTATCAGTACAATGCTGAAACAGAAGAATTTACTTTATTGAGGCCTTCCCTGAACAGTGATATCCGGGATGTTAAAGCAGATCATGAAGGAAATATCTGGTATATTGCCGGAGATAACCTGAGCCGGTACAATCAGAAAACCGGTACGGTAGAAACCTATCAGGAACGGGAATTTTTTAATGCAACATCTATTTGTATCCGTGCAAATGGAGAAGTCTGGATAGCCACTGCCTGGGGAGATCTGCAGCAATACGATGCCAGGCACAATTCGTTTAAAGCTTATAATGTATTTCATCAGTCTAAACCTGTTATTTCAAACTGGATAGATAAAATTTACGATACCGGGCAGAACAGCTTGCTGATAGGGACTTCCAATCAGGGCGTGAAACTTTTTGATCTTGGCACCAAAACTTACAAAGATATACTGACGTATAGCCCTTCCGACCAGACAGAAATTTATGCCCGCGATTTTATACGCTATTCTGAACAGGAATATTGGATTGCCACAGAATCTGGCCTGTTTATTTACAATATGGCTACTGGTAAATACTTGAATTTACGTAAGAAACATGGTGATCCTTATTCCATTTCTGATAATGCGGTATATACCTTTTGTAAAGATAAAGAAGGGGGGATCTGGTTGGGAACCTATTTCGGAGGGCTCAATTATTATCCGAAGCCTTATATGCCCTTTGAAAAGTTCTTTTTTAATGAAGGGGCCAATTCACTTTCCGGAAATGCTGTCAGAGAGATCACGAAGGATGATTTTGGGCACCTCTGGATTGGTACAGAAGATGGCGGACTAAATAAATTTAATTCTCAAAATGGGCACTTCGAACATTTTAGCCCGGATAAAAAGTCTGGTAGCGTTTCCCATTACAACATTCACGGTCTTTTAGCCGATGGAAAAGAACTCTGGATCGGAACTTTTGAACGTGGTCTTGATGTTCTGGATATTCCTTCCGGAAAAGTGGTTCGGCATTACGTGGCCGGGTCCAGGCCTGGAAATTTGAAAAGTAATTTTATTGAAAGTCTATATAAAACAAGAGCCGGCAAAATACTGGTCGGAACCTCTGCAGGTCTTCACCAGTACAATCGGACAGGCAATGATTTTACGCAATTGCCCCAGTTTCCTGCCTACTATCATTATGCTGCGCTTCTGGAAGATCCTAAAGGTACACTCTGGGCGGCTACTTTACGGGATGGGTTGTATTTTTATAATCCTTCTACCGGAAGAGCCGGTTATTATAAAAATGACCCGAAGGACGAAAACAGCCTGAGCAGCAATTCTATTAACGGCTTGTTCCTCGATCAGATGAACAGACTCTGGGTAAGTACAGAAAACGGCCTGTGCAGGCTGGATGAAAAAAGGGGAAAATTCAGCGTATACGAAAAGAAAGATGGCTTTCCCAGCAATGTATTCTATAATATATTAGAAGACCAGAAGCATCTTTTATGGATCAGTACTTCAAAAGGTTTGGTTTGCTTTAATCCTTCAACAGGCAGTACGAAATCTTATACCAATGCCAACGGTTTGCTGGGTGATCAGTTTAATTACAGTTCGGGTTTCAAAGACAGCAGGGGACGGATGTATTTTGGAAGCTTAAAGGGCTTTATCCGCTTTGACCCAAATTGTTTTATTGAAAACAATTTTACACCGCCGGTATACATTACTAATTTTCAGGTGTTTAACCAGGATTTGCCCATTAACAAAGAAAACTCACCGCTGAGCAAGTCCATTAATTTTACCAATGAGCTTACGCTTAAGTATGAACAGTCTACCTTTAATATTGATTTTTCTGCATTAAGTTATACAGCTCCGGAGATGACGGAGTACCGTTATAAAATGGAGGGCATGGATAAAAAATGGACACATCTGAAAAACAATCAGAAGGTCTATTTCACAAAGCTGCTGCCCGGATCTTATGAATTTATGGTCCAGGCTTCTTCCGATGGGGGAAAATGGGATAGCAAGATAACGGTATTGAAAATCAGAGTTCTGCCGCCATTCTGGGCCAGCAATTGGGCATTTGCTTTTTATATTGTTCTTTTAACGGGGATAGTTTACTATCTGGTGAGAAATTATCATCAAAGAACAGAAGCGAGGAATAGACAAAAATTTGAAGCACTGGAGGTGGAGAAGGAGAAAGAGGTGTACCGGGCCAAGATAGAATTTTTTACTTACCTGACCCATGAGATCAGGACTCCGCTTACTCTGATCAAGGGCCCGCTGGAAGATGTGATGAAACAATCCGGACATCAGTCTGGCATACAAGGAAGCCTGCTCACGATGGAGAAAAACACCAACCGGCTCCTGGAACTGACCAATCAGTTGCTGGATTTCAGAAAGACGGAACAGAAGGGCTTTAGTTTAAACTTTGTATTGGTCAACATTTCTGATTTACTGGAACAGAACTACCTGCAGTTTCAGGGAACGGCCGTATTAAAAGATATTTCCTTTGCAATAGACCTTCCAGGGGAAACATTTTTTGCTTACGCAGATTCCGAAGCCCTCAATAAAATCTTAAGTAATCTTTTGGATAATGCTGTAAAGTACGCCGCTAAGCAGGTTCTGATCCGTCTCCGACCGGCCGGACAGGATTTTAGGATCGAAATTACGAATGATGGCCAGTTGATTCCGGAGCGTTTGAGTGAAAAGATATTTGAACCTTTTTTTAGAATAGGCAATAAGAATAATGGGACAGGTATCGGCTTGCCATTGGCCCGGTCACTGGCCTTACTTCATGAGGGACGTTTAGATATTGAATTCAGTGATGAGCAGATGAATACTTTTGTGCTGGAACTTCCACTTCATCACCGTAAGGAATTTGTCATTGAAAAGGAGGATTCCCAACCGGAAAATGAGGCTTTAAGTGAGGGCGACAAAGATAGTGGGACTAACCAGCGGGCTACCTTATTGCTGGTGGAGGACAATAAGGATGTGCGGACATTTATTGCAGGTGTGCTTGCCAGGGATTACCAGGTATTGCAGGCTGCTGACGGAGATAAAGCACAGGACATGATGGAGGATGCCAATATTCAGTTGGTGATCAGTGATGTGGTGATGCCAGGAATGGATGGATTTGAACTGTGCCGTAGGATAAAGGAAAACGCTGATTATACCCATACACCCGTTATTCTGCTCACTGCACGTAATGATCTGCATTCCAGGATAGAGGGACTGGAGTCTGGTGCCGATGCTTATATTGAAAAACCATTTTCTCCTGAACATCTCTTGTCGCAAGTGCATAATCTTTTGGCGGCCAGAGAGAAAATGAGGAGCCACTACGCCAGTTCACCGGTTGCCCACTTGCATTGTCTTGCCCATAATCAGAATGATAAGCTCTTTCTGGATAAACTCGACGAAGTGATTAATAAACACATGGCCGGGAACTTGTTTGACGTAGACAATTTGGCAGAGGCCATGAATATGAGCCGTCCCACCTTATACCGGAAAATAAAATCCATTTCTAATTTAAGTCCTCATGCTTTAATCAATATCAGTCGTTTAAAAAGAGGGGCGGCACTGCTGGTGGAGAGCGATTATAAGATCTACAAAATTGCAACAATGATTGGTTTTAATTCCCAGGCCCAGTTTACAAGAAGTTTTCAGAAACAGTTTGGAATTACGCCAAAGAAATACGCGAATTCAAAAAAATAGGAAGATTAATATTGTGTAAAGCATTTGATCGTCACTATTT
>NZ_QAIL01000156.1 GCF_003061025.1 Pedobacter sp. HMWF019
AAATGGCACTTGATCCGGTAGGAGAAACCAAACTGGTGCTTCCGGACAGTATTTTTCCAAAAGCTGACCTGGATTTTACCCTTTATTTTACTTTTTTAAATAGTAATAATGAGGAGCAGGAAGATCAGAAATATTTATCTTTCAGTTTTAAAAAGGAAGAATTAAAGGCAAGTTTAAAAGGAGATACTCTTCGCTTTGAATACCTTTTTCAGGGAAAACCCGCTAAGCAGAAGGGCGTATTGCTTTCTTATATTGGCAATGGCCTGAAACGGAATTCTTCTGTTGTTCAGCTACCGCTGGAACTCCCGCTGGACCCTAATGTGGTGTCTTATCATTTCAAGGGGGCAAGTGGATTTGAAAAAACAATTTCCTTAGGAGAACTCAGTGCAGATCTTGCTGTATCTTCCAGGCAGACAAAAGATTCTTTGCAGGTACAGGTCATCAATCCACACCATATTCCTTTTTGGTATACGGTGTTCTCTGATCAGAAAGTATGGTTAAAAGGCCATACCAGCTGTCTGGATACGCTAATGAAATATAGCGGGGTTAAAAGTACCAGGATACGCGTGAATTATTTTTGGGGCGGACAGGAATACAATGCAGATGGAAATGCATTTTACAATGCAAAGCAACTGAATGTACAGCTAAAAGCACCTGAAGTTATTTATCCAGGGCAATCCGTTCCTATGGAAGTTCTGGTGAATGATGCAGAAGGCCGCCCGGTTGAGGGTACTGATGTGACAGCCCTGGCTTATACGTCAAAATTTAAAAATAACTCCTGGATCAATCTGCCTTATTTTGGAAAGCGTTTTTCGGTATTGAAGACCAGTGGTACCTTGAGCGGTGAACCGATCCGGCTCAACGGGAACATGAAGCTGAACTGGCTGAAATGGGGAAAAGAACTTGGCCTGGATACGATAGAGTATTATCGGTTCTGTAACCCGAAGGAGCTGTATACGATAGAAGAAACCATCATTTCAAGTAAAAATACGATAGATACTTTAGCGCAGGTTGCACCTTTCCTGGTTAAAGATGGCAATATAGAGCCAGTGAGTATTGTTTATATAGATGATGTGCCGGTATTTTTTAGTCAGGCAGATCAGTTACAGCGCTATGTATTCCAGGTAAGGCCTGGCCTGCACCGCATAAAAATGCGAAGCGCAAATTATCTTGCTGTACTGGACAGTTACCGCTTTGTGAAAGGAAAAAAGACCATCATCAGTATGGTGGCTGATGAAACCAATACTAAGGTAGCAGTAGGTAAAGTAAAAGAAATGCTGAGTGATGATGAAGCTTCAGAGATTGCCCCTTATATGATCCGTATCCACGATACATTTAATGAAACAAAAGCGGTGGTGAGTACAGATGATCAGTTGGTCTTGCTGAACCCTCCGCCTAATGTGCACAGAAGCGGATCGTTGCTGGCAGGACCATTCAGGGAGAATTACCTGCATTATTCTTCCGGTGGTTTGGAACTGAATTTTCTGAAAGAAGGTGGCTATACTTATACCATTCTTCCGGGCTTGATTAAACAAAAATCTTCGGAAACTTCTTATTTATTTAATACCCGTCTAAACGATGTGGGAAGAGAAAATACGGATTACAGGCAATTTCCGCTTAAAAAACCAGAAATAGACAGCATTTGGAATGATTATCTGGACCTGCGGAGTTATACCACCAGGCTTTTTGATGGCAATGACTATTATAATTATAAGGATAAGGGACGGATCCAGATGAAACTGGATACGGTTTTAGCGAAAAAGATGCCTTTGGTTAAAAATGTACTGATTTACAAAAATGATGAGCCTGATTTTGTGAAGGTTTACCCGGGTAACAGCAGTTACTTCTCCAATCTGGAAGCTGGCCAGTACAGTGTATTGTACCTGTTCAAAGACAACCGCTATTTTAGGGTTAAGGATGTAAGGGTGAAATCACCGGGGCAGAACTATTTTGAGTGGTCGGATGTTCAAATTCTGCCGGCAGATCAGTTGAGTAAAACGATAGACCGGCTAATCAAATCCGTAAAATCGTACAGGCGGAATGAAGAGGAGATCCGGGATCAGCTTGCACAGGCTTTTAATGGTAAGAGTACAAGTATGGTGCTTCCAGTTCAGATTAAAGGAAGGGTTTTTGATCTGGGTAGCAGAAAAGCTTTACCTGGAGTAGAGGTGCGTGTAAAGGGCTGGGACAAAGGGACGATGACGGATCAGCAAGGGCGTTTCACTCTGGATGGACCAAAGAAAGGAAAACTGGTATTTAGCTATATTGGATATGATCGATTAGAAATTGGAATAAAGGAAAGTAAGTTGGATTCTGTGTTTTTACGGACAAATACCAATGATTTGAATGAGGTTGTTGTTGTTGGTTATGGTGCGCAGAAGAAACAAAATTTAACAGGGGCAGTAACTGTTCTTCAGGGTTATATGCCGGTTACTTCACAAACCAGAATTCAGGGAGAGGTAATTAATCTGATGGGGGCTTCTGCCTCTATTATGATTAGAGGAACGAACTCATTGGGAGGCAATCAGCCTTTATATATTGTAGATGGAATGCCGGTGTCTGCGGAAGCCGCTAAAATCAGTCCGGATATGATTGCGGACATAACTGTTTTAAAAGACGCAGAGGCTACGGCTATTTATGGTTCAAGGGCTGCAAACGGCGTGATCGTGATCAATACCAAGGGTGGTAATAAAACCCTGGATGCGCAGGGAGAACTTGTAGGTCAGCAGCAAACGATAAGGACCAATTTTTCTGATTATGCCATCTGGCAGCCTAAACTTTTCACAGACCGGGAAGGAAAGGCCAGGTTTACCGTGAAATTCCCGGATGACATCACCAGCTGGAATACCCGGTTAATTGCCATGAATGGACATCAGCAAACGGGTTTGGCGGAGACTTCTATCCGCTCTTTTAAAACGTTGAGCGCTAATTTCGTTTCTCCGCAATTTGCACTGGTGGGCGACAGTATCCAGGTGATCGGTAAACTGATGAACTACAGTACGGAGGAGAAACAGGTGCTGAGGAAGTTCAGTTACAATGGAGCAGAACTGCTTAATGGTTCTGTGCGGTTCAAGAATTCCCGTATTGATACCATCCCTGTTGTCGCCGCAGGAAAGGACAGTTTACAGTTTGAGTATACGCTAAGGCAGGAAAATGGCTATTTTGATGGGGAAATCCGTAAAATACCTTTGCTTCAAAAAGGGGTGCTGGAAACCAAAGGTTATTTTAATGCCTTGCTGAGGGATACGACAATCAATTATTATTTTAATGCGGGTTTAGGTAAAGTGAGCCTGAGGGCGGAAGCTTCTGTGTTTCCAACTCTACTGGATGAAATGGAAAAACTGCGCAATTATGAATATTTGTGCAATGAGCAAATGGCTTCCAAACTGAAATCACTATTGCTGGAGAAAACCGTCAGAAAGTATCTGGGCGGTGATTTTAAGAATGAAAAGGCCATCAAAGAGCTGATCAAAAAATTACAGGCCAATAAAAGACCCGAAGGCACCTGGGGCTGGTGGCAAAGCAGCAATTCGGAGCTCTGGATCAGTTTACACGTCACAGAGGCACTGCTCCTGGCAGAACAACAAGGCTATCCGATTAACCTGGACAAGACCAGGATTGTAACCTATTTGACTGATAAACTGAGCTATAGTACGGATTTGGATCAGGTTATGGCCATCAAGCTGATCCACGCACTGGACGGTAAAGCTTATATTAAAGATTTTGTACTGAAAGCAGAAAAGCAAAAGAAACCGGAAAAGCAGAGCTTATTTGAGCAATTACAGATCCTGCGTTTAAAGCAGCTGGCGGGGATGGATATTGATGTTAAAGCCTTGCTGGCATGGAAAAAACAGACTATGTTTGGTAATATCTACTGGGGAGAGGAACGGGCGGATTTCTGGGACAACAGTATTCAAAATACCCTTTTGGCTTATCAGATCTTAAAAGCCACAGGAAAGTATATTCCAGAGCGGGACAATATCGTACGTTATTTCCTGGAGCAGCGTAAAGATGGGCAGTGGAGAAATACGTACGAATCTTCTCTGATCCTGGAAAATATTTTACCAGATCTGCTCCAGGATAAAAAATCAGGGGAGCCTGCTTCCTTGGTGTTAAATCAGACCGAAACGGTAAGCGCTTTTCCTTTTACTAAAAATATAGAAGCAGGGACAGGATTAAGCATTCATAAAAAAGGAAACGGCCCGGTATATGTTACGGCTTATCAGCAGTTTAATAACCCTAATCCGGAGAAGGTAAATAAGGATTTTATAGTGAAAAGCTGGTTCGAAGAGAAAGGGCAGAAAGTCACGGCATTAAAAGCGGGTAAGGCTGTTAAGATCAGGGTAGAGGTTGAGGTACGTGCAGATGCAGATTATGTGATGATCGAAATTCCTGTTCCGGCGGGTTGTTCTTATGAAAATAAGATCCAGCAGTTCTGGGGGATTGAAACACACCGGGAGTATTTTAAGAACAAGACTTCCATATTCTGCACCAAATTGAAAAAGGGCAAATATAATTTTGATGTTGAACTGATGCCGAGGTATTCGGGCAGTTATACGCTGAACCCGGCAAAAGCTGAAATGATGTATTTCCCAGTGTTTTATGGTAGAGAAGGCATGAAAAGGGTTACCGTTCGATAATTGCGGATGATAAAAGAATCTTGTTATGAAGAAATTTAAGATTGCGATTCCTAGTCCTTGTACCCAGAATTGGAAGGAAATGCGACCTGGGGCAAATGGACGGTTTTGTTTACAGTGTGAAAAGGAAGTTATTGATTTTAGAGCATATGGCGATCAGGAATTGATCGCCTGGCTGGGTAAACCTCACAAGAAGATCTGTGGCCATTTTAGAGCAGATCAACTGGATGTTTTTAACCGGGAAGAACCTGTTGTGAGGAATCGCTATATGAAGGCCAGATTATTTATGATTTCTCTCCTCGCCTTTTTGACAACGAAAGATGTGGCGGCTAAAGCTTGGTCTGAAACAGACCGGCCCACTTATATGTCATCTGATCGGTTTAAAAAAGAAAATCAGTCTTCGGCGGAGATAGTGTGCAAAGATACGACGACCATTGTCAGGGGAGTCATTATAGATCAGCAAAAAAATCCTTTACCCGGCGTTCAGATATTCGTAAAGAATAGAAAGATGACTTTTGCAACAGATTCCAGGGGCTGTTTTTTTCTCTCTCTTCCCTTAAATGGACCATCTCATGAGGAAACTTTAAGAATCAGTTATATTGGTTTCAAGACCATTGAAAGAAAAATAAAACTAGGTGGACAGGCAACAGATCTTGTTATTGTCCTAAATGAGGATGACAGGGTTCTCCTTGGGGAAGTGGTCGTTGCCTATCCTAAGAGAAGTCTGTTTTATAAAATAACACATCCTTTTAGGAAATGTTCCAAGTAGTTCTTATTCCCAGTTCCAGATGCGGATACTGCGGTCATCACTTGCGGAGATGAGGTGTTTCCCGTCTTCGCTCCACATCATTTTATTAATGGAGTGAAAGTGGCCGTCGGTGCCTTTTTCTATGCTCAGGATCTTGTAGAGTTTAAAATCGGTACTGCTCCAGATCTTAATGCTCTTGTCCTGGCTGCAAGTGGCAAAATAAGGGAGACTGGGGTGGAAAGCAATGCTGTAAATACTGAATAAATGAGCTGGGATATTCCTGTCCATTTCATAGCCGGGCAAGGCCCAGATCTTCAGTTGTGCATCCCGGCTTCCGGAGATCATATAATTGCCCAAAGGAGCATATTGAATAGAGGTAATGGGTAGGGTATGTCCGGTCAGTTCCCGGCACAAGCTGTAGTCTTCTGTATGATATATGCGGATAACGCCGTCTTTAGCACCCAGGGCAAATTCTTTTTCATCATTGCTGATGGCAATAACCCTTACCGTATCGCTAAGTACAGGAAAATGGTACAGGAGAGAGAAATCGTGTAAAGACCATACGGCAACGCTTCCGTCTTCTCCTGTACTGAGTAATTCATTTTTGTATCCGACGGTTTTTAAATCGAATACTGCTTTTTGATGATGCTTCAAGGTAGCCAGCAATTCTTGTTTCCGGAGGTCAAAAACCAGGATCAGTCCGCTTCGCTGCGCAATGAAGAGCAGGTGGTTTAAGCGGTGAAGGGCATAGACCGAGCTTTGTACAGGTACGATGACTTTTACAAAGGCCATATCCGCAAGGGACCATTCCACAACACCTTTGTCATTGCCCGCGCTGTAAAACCGTTCCGGGTTTTCTGCAGTGGATAGGGCATAGACTGGATTTTGATGACCGTTAAGGGTTTGCTGGTGTTTGAGCATGTTTATTATTTTTTATGTCTGCTTTCCAAGTTCAGGGCAATATCGTTTAAAGTTTTGCCTTTTTCTTTGAGCAGGACCAGTAAATGGAAGATCAGGTCTGAACTTTCATTCACAAAATCAACGTCTGTCTCGTTCAGTGCGGCAATAACAGTTTCTACACCTTCCTCTCCCACTTTCTGTGCAATCTTGTTGAGCCCTTTTTTGCGAAGTTTGTTCACATAGGATTCTTCAGATGGATTTTCGTATCGGCTTTCAATGATCTGTTCCAGTTCGAAAATGAAGTTCTGATTGTAATTTGTTTTAAAACAGCTGCGGCTTCCGGTATGACAGGTAGGGCCTACAGGCTCAGCTTTGATCAGGATGGTATCTTTATCGCAATCAATATGAGTTTCTTTTACAAAGAGAAAATTACCGCTTTCTTCCCCTTTGGTCCAGAGTCGGTTTTTAGACCTTGAAAAGAAAGTAACTTTACCTTCTTTTTGTGTTTTCTCCCAGGCTTCTGCATTCATATACCCGAGCATTAAAACTTCCAGGGTGTGTACGTCCTGTATGATAACAGGGACCAGGCCCTGTGTTTTTTCAAAATCTATATTCATAACCTTACGGGAATGCCGTGTTTATTTAATTCTTGTTTTAGATCGGGGATGGCTATCTCTCCAAAATGGAATACAGAGGCTGCAAGGGCAGCATCTACACCGGTTTGGGTAAATACTTCTGTGAAATGTGCGGTTGTTCCTGCGCCACCGGATGCAATAACCGGGATATTGATGCTCCTGCAGATTTTATCGAGCAAATTGCAGTCAAAGCCTTGTTTGGTACCGTCGTGGTCCATAGAGGTAAGCAGAATTTCTCCGGCACCCAGCTCTTCGGCCCGTTTAATCCAGGTTTCAGTTTCCAGTTCAGTAGCCAGGCGGCCACCGTTCAGGTGAACCAGGTTCTTTCCACCGGTATATTTGGTGTCTACAGCCAGTACCACAAATTGTACACCGAAAGCTTTGGCCAGTTCTTCAATTAAGGCTGGGTTTCTTACCGCTGCAGAATTGATGCTGATTTTGTCGGCACCTGCATTGAGCAGGGCTTCTGCATTGGCTACAGAGCTGATGCCCCCGCCTATGGTAAAAGGAATATTGAGTTCCCGGGCTACCGCTTTGACCATGTCAATAGTGGTGTCCCTTCTTTCATGGGTAGCGGTGATGTCAAGGAAAACCAGTTCGTCGGCACCTTGCTGTGCGTATTGCGCAGCAAGGGCAACAGGGTCTCCGGCATCCTTCAGGTCTACAAAGTTCACGCCCTTTACTGTCCGTCCGTCTTTAACGTCCAGACAAGGGATAATCCGTTTACTCAGCATGGCCTATAGGGATGACATGGCTTTCAAGTTCCATTCTTTAATTTCTTCGATCGTGATGCGGTTTTCGTAAATGGCTTTACCCACCACTACAGAACGAATGTCCAGTGTGGAGAGTTCTTCGATATCTTTCATCGAACTGATACCACCTGAAGCGATCAGTTTGATAAAAGGGGAATGTTCCAATAGTTTTTTGTACAAGTCTATAGCCGCACCGCCCAGTTTACCATCTTTATTGATGTCTGTGCAAAGAAAGCGGAAAAATCCTAACTGCAGACATTTATCTACATAGTCCATCAGTTTGATTGGAGAGCTTTCCATCCAGCCGGAATATTTGATGACCTCGTCCAATACATCGATGGCAATCACGATCCTGTTGGCGTAATCGTATTTTTTACCCACTTCTTTGCTGAGTTCTTCCAGGAAGGAAGGATTGGTGATGGCTTGTGTACCGACAATAACCCGGTGAATACCGGCATCGAGCAGGTTGGTCACTTGTTCAATGGTACGGATACCACCGCCGTACTGCACACGCATATCGGTTTTTTTTATGATATCGAATAAGGCGGCCTGGTTACTAAAGTCGCCTTTAGCGCCATTTAAGTCAATGATATGTATAAATTCTGTCCCATTAGACCGGTAGGTTTCGATCATCTCGGCGATGGAAACGTCGTATACTGTTTTTTGATTGTAGTCGCCCTCTCTTAACCGGACCACTTTTCCATCTAAAATATCAATTGCGGGGATTATGTACATTTTATGGTGTTATAGTTGAAAAATTCTTTAATAAACGTTCGCCAGCGGCTCCGGATTTCTCGGGGTGGAACTGCACGGCATAAAAATTATCTTTTTGTATTGCGGCTGAGAACTGAACTCCATAATCAACAGTCGCGATGTCAAAAATAGGGTTATATTCAATAAAGTACGAATGGACAAAGTAAAATTGTGTCTGATTTTCAACACCTTCAAACAGTAAATTGTTTTTAAAGTTTACATTGTTCCAGCCCATATGTGGGATTTTGATGTGTTTTTCCTTATCGAAAAGCTTGGTTTCGAGTGGGAAAATATTCATCATGTCTGCATCTCCTTCTTCAGAATGCCGGGTGAGCAACTGCATGCCCACACAAATGCCCAGCACAGGTTTTTGAAGCTTTTTCAAGGGTTCTACCAGTCCGGTTTGTTCTAGTTTTTTCATGGCCGTGCCGGCATGGCCTACACCAGGTATGATGATGTGACTATACTTGTCCAGATCGGCTTCAGTATCTACCATTCCGTAGGCCAGCTGCAGCCGTTGCAGGGCAGAAGTAAGAGAGAAAATATTGCCTGCTCCGTAATTTACGATTCCAATCATCTTATAATACGCCTTTTGTACTTGGTAAGACTAATTTTTCTGCGTCGCGTTTAATCGCCATCTTGATTGCTTTTGCAAAGGCCTTAAAGATAGCTTCTATTTTATGATGTTCGTTCTCTCCTTCGGCTTTTATGTTCAGGTTGGATTTTGAGGCGTCGCTAAAGGATTTGAAAAAGTGGTAGAACATCTCTGTAGGCATGTCTCCAACTTTTTCTCGTTTAAATTCCGCATCCCAGACGATCCAGTTCCTGCCGCCAAAGTCTATGGCCGCCTGAGCCAGGCAATCGTCCATAGGTAAACAGAAGCCATATCTTTCCAGTCCCAGTTTGTTGCCGATGGCTTTTGCAAAGGCTTCACCAAGGGCTATGCCGGTGTCTTCTATGGTATGGTGTTCATCGATGTGCAGATCTCCTTTGGTTTCGATATCCAGATCGATACTGCCGTGACGGGCAATCTGGTCCAGCATGTGGTCAAAGAAGTGCAAGCCTGTTTTGATATTTGCTTTACCAGTGCCGTCCAGATCAATGCGGATGCTGATCTTGGTTTCATTGGTGTTGCGTTCGTGTTGTACGGTACGGCTTCCTGCTCTTAAAAAGGTATAGATATCTTCCCAGTTTTGGGTTTGTAGTGCAATAACTTCCTGCAAACTTTCTGCGGATCCAAGGGCTTCTGCAGCACCCAGGTTATCGTTGTTTCGGATGAAAATGCCTTTTGCCCCCAGGTTTTTCGCAAGTACAACATCATTAAGCCGGTCCCCTAGTACGAATGAATGGGCAAGATTGTAGTCTGCGCCAAAGTATTTTTGCAGCAAACCGGTATTAGGTTTGCGGGTAGGTGCATTTTCATGGGCAAAGGTTTTGTCGATAATGACCTCTGCGAATTCAATTCCTTCTCCCCGGAGGGTTTGCAGGATAAAGTTGTGTACCGGCCAGAAGTTGTCTTCCGGATGGGAAGAAGTGCCGAGCCCATCCTGATTGGTCACCATGACCAGTTCATAATCGAGTTCCCGGGCAATTTTGGATAGGTAATATAAAGCTTTGGGATAAAATTCCAGTTTGGCAAAAGAATCGATTTGCTCATCTTCCGGTTCAAGAATGAGTGTGCCGTCTCTGTCTATAAAAAGTACTTTCTTCATGGTTGATTTTAAAGCGATTTTAAGGCTTGGAGTAAAGTGTTGTTTTCTTGTGGTGTGCCAATGGTGATACGGAGGCATCCTTCGCAAAGGGTTACTTTGGAACGATCTCTGACAATAATTCCTTGTTCCACCAGGGCATTATAGGTGTCCAGCGCCTGTTCAATTTCAACGAGGATAAAATTGGCATCCGAAGGAAATACCCTTTTGACTTTTGGCAATTGAATTAAAGCTGCGCTTAAAAGTTCCCGTTCTTCTACTGTGGCCTTAATCCAGTCATTGACCTGTGCTACATTTTTCAGGGCTTCGAGTGCAATGTCTTGTGTGGCCTGGTTGATATTGTAAGGTGGTTTGATCTTGTTGAGGATGTCGATCACCGGGCGGGGGGCAAAGGCCATTCCCAACCTTAGTGCGGCAAGACCCCAGGCCTTAGAGAAAGTTTGCAGAATGACCAGGTTCGGGTATTCGGTCAGCTCCTGGATAAAGGTTTTTTGTTTGGCGTAATTGATATAGGCTTCATCGATGACCACTAATCCTTTGAAGTTGGCCAGAATGGTTTCAATATCGGTACGAATGATCGAATTGCCAGTCGGATTGTTTGGTGAACAGATGAAGATCAGTTTGGTGTGCTCGTCAATGGCTTCTGCAATGCCTTCCAGATCCAGCTGGAAATTAGGCAGCAGATTCACTTTGCGGAGTTCTACATTATTGATCCCTGCGGAGACTTCATACATACCATAAGTGGGAGGAAGTACGATGACATTGTCTTTGCCTGGTTCACAGAATGCCCGATAGAGCAGGTCTATAGCTTCATCGCTTCCATTGCCTAAAAAGGTGTTTTCGATGGGCACACCTTTGATTTTACCGATGGCTTCCTTCAAATCCAGTTGTAATGGGTCAGGATATCTGTTGTAGTTTTGTTCCAGCGGAGATCCGTAGCTGTTTTCATTGGCGTCCAGAAATACGCTGGCTTGTCCTTTATATTCATCCCGCGCTGTAGAATAAGGGCGGAGGTTTTTTATGTTTTCGCGTTGTAGGTTATTAATATCCATCTTTTGTAGTTAAACGAATAGTGATTGCATTTTTGTGTGCCTGAAGGCCTTCGGCTGCGGCCAGGACTTCTACTGTTTTTCCGATTTGGTTTAAGCCTTCCGGGCTGATGTGCTGGAAGGTGATCTTTTTTACAAAAGAATCTATGGATACACCGGAATAGGCTTTTGCAAAGCCACTGGTTGGCAGGGTATGATTGGTTCCTGAGGCATAATCTCCGGCACTTTCGGGGGTAAGGTTACCCAGAAAGACAGATCCTGCATTGCTGATCTGAGGAATCAAATCCTGGAAGTGATCTGTGGCCAGGATTAGGTGTTCCGGTGCGTAGGTGTTGGAAAAGGACATACCTTCTTCTAAAGTATCTGCCTTTACCGCATAGGAATTGGCGATGGCTTGCGCGGCTATGTTTTTTCTTGGCAAGGCGCTAAGTTGCTTCTCGATTTCCTGAAGGGTTTGGGTAATGATCTGGCTGGAGGTACAGACCAGGATGGCCTGGCTATCGGTACCGTGTTCTGCCTGCGCAAGCAGGTCGGAAGCGATATAGGCAGGGTTGGCTGTTTCGTCGGCCAGGACCAGTACTTCTGAAGGACCTGCTGGCATATCTATAGCTGTTAGTGTCGTCGCTTGTACCAGTTGCTTGGCATAAGTAACGTAACGGTTGCCTGGTCCAAAGATCTTGTCTGCTTTTGGGATACTTGCGGTTCCATAAGCCATGGCACCAATGGCTTGTGCCCCGCCAGCCAGGTAAATCTTATCTATGCCCAAAAGCTTTGCGCAGTAAGCCAGGTAGCAATTGGTTTTTCCATTGGACTGGGGAGGAGAACAAACGATGATCTCTTTACAGCCGGCCAGTTTTGCCGGGATGCCCAGCATCAGGAAGGTACTCGGCAGAACAGCTGTTCCGCCGGGTACATACAGACCTACTTTTTCTATGGCCCTGGTTTCCCGCCAGCAGGTAACGCCTGGCATGGTTTCTACCGGCGCTTCTTTAGCGATCTGTGCGGCATGAAACTTTTTGATATTGGCATAGGCCTGATCAATTGCGGCTTTTTCAGCTTCCGGAATATCGGCTGCTATAGCGTCGATTTCTTCTTTACCAAGGTACAATTGCTCCAGTTTTACTTTGTCGAACTGGAAAGCATAGTCAAGAAGGGCTTCATCTCCGTTAGTTTTTACCTGGGTAATGATGTCTTTTACGCGCTGGTCTATACTTTGATCGTCTTCTAGTTGCCTGGTGCATAATGCAGCAATGTCCTGTTTCGATAGATCTTTATAACTATATGTTTTCAATGTCTTATCGTTTATGATGAACTCTTGTTTTCTGGGCTATTGCTTAGGAGATGATTTTCTCGATTGGCATGACCACGATACCTTCTGCACCTGCGGCTTTCAGGCTGTTGATCTTTTCCCAGAAGTCATGTTCGGCAATCACGGAATGAACAGCGACCCAGTCTTCGTCAAAAAGTGGAACGACAGTAGGACTTTTTACACCCGGGAGTAGGTTCACTATTTTTTCAAGGTCTTTTTTAGCCACATTCAGGACCACATATTTGGTTTCCTTTGCACGCAGTACAGAGCGGATGCGTTGTAAAAGTTCCTGTACTTCAGGCAACAGGTCGGAGCCCTCTTTTCCAATCAGTACGGCTTCAGATTTCATAACTTCTGCAAAGGGTTTCAGGCCATTGCTTTTTAAAGTACCACCAGTAGAAACGATATCACAGATGGCATCGCTCAGACCCAGTCCGGGACCAATCTCTACGGAGCCTGAAATGGTACGGATGTCTGCATTGACATGGTTGTCTTTAAGGTATTTTTCCAGGATAACCGGATAGGAAGTCGCGATGGCTTTGCCGCCCAGCTGGGCAATTTCAGTGATCTGGCTTTCGTTCGGAATGGCAATTTTAAGGGTGCATTTTCCAAAACCCAGTTTTTGTAAATAGGTTACCTCAGCGCCGGCTTCGGTGATCACATTTTCTCCGACAATACCCAGATCTGCAATGCCGTCCTGAACGTATTCAGGAATGTCATCGTCGCGAAGAAAAAGAATTTCCAGTGGGAAATTGGTTACGGATGTAATAAGGGAACTTTTGTAGTTTTCAAAGGAAAGGCCACAGTTTTTAAGGATCTCTACTGATTTTTCGTTTAATCTACCCGATTTCTGGATAGCTATTTTAAGTGTTTTCACTATTGCTGATTATGGTATGGAACAAGAAATATAAATTCGGAAACAGGTTTTGAAGTACAAAACATTACATATACATCGCCAATTGGCGATGGTGCAGATGTAAGTGATGGTTCAAATGTTTTTTCATTTATTATAAGTTCCTAATCGTTAATGCAATGCATCTTGAGGAATGCAAATATATAGATTGAAACGACAAATCAAAAAATAAATGGCATTTAATTTGATTTTGTACCTTTGTAACATATTTACTGATTTGAAAAGAACATTTACGCTAATTTTTCTGTGTGCCTTACTGCTCCAGGCTTGCAACTGGTTTAAGAAAACGCCCGAAGTGGGCCTTGTTTTAGCAGAGCATTTTAAAAATAAACTGTACAAGGACTTTGATACAGCTGCCTATAACCAGGTTTTTAATCAACGCCTGGAGGAATCCCGAAAACATTTAACAAATCCAAAAACCCTTGAAGCCTATTATGAGCACAAGGAGGGAAGTCCTGTATTTGTAAGTCATCATTATGTCAATGGTGATCTGGATAGTCTGATCAGTTATTTGGAAAAAAGTGGGGAACATGGCTTTAATCCGTCTTTATTTGGTTTGAAACGGCTCAAAGAATTGAAAATGAGCCTGGATGCCAATGATTTCAAAACGATTGATGCACTTTATCCGGTAGTTGCTGATCTGGAATTAAACGCATCGGAGTCATTGATTAAATATTATGATTTTGTGAATTTTGGGGTGCTGAATCCGCGCAAGCTCCTTAGCCGGTATTATATTCCGGTTAAAAAGCAGGACAGTGCGGGTATCGTTAAACTGCTGGAGGCAAAGAGTTACGCCGCGGAGTTGCGTGCTGCACAGCCAAAGTCTGCGCAGTACGCAGCTTTAAAGAAGGAACTGACCAGACATAATCTTAAGGATACAGCTGATCGTACAGCCAAAACGATTCTGGTCAATATGGAGCGGCTGCGGTGGAAACTTCCCGAAACGGGTACCCAATATGTGGAAGTGAACATCCCTGATTTCTCGTTAACCTGGTTTAAGGATGGGGACACGCTAAAAAATATGAAGGTTTGTGTTGGGGGGAGAAGAGAGAAGGGCTATGAGGAAAAGATTAAGGCTTATCTCAAATCAGGAAAACTGGATGATAAACCTAAAAATCATGAAACGCCTATATTGTTCAGTAAACTCAATTCTATACAGGTAAATCCGGTTTGGAATATTCCTGCGAGCATTGCACAGAGTGAAATTTATTATCAGGCCGCCAGAGATCCTTATTATTTATCCAACAGTAATATTAAAGTCTATTATAAAGGACAGTTGGTGACTGATCCGGATACCATACAATGGAGCCATTACTCCAGAGAGCGTTTACCCTTTAAATTTAAACAGGGGTCTGGTGGTGGAAATGCTTTAGGTAAGTTTAAGTTTATTTTTGACAATGGCTCCAGTATTTACCTGCACGACACCAATAACAAGTCTGCTTTTGCCAAGGCGAACCGGGCCATAAGCCATGGTTGTGTGCGTGTAGAAAAACCTTTGGAATTTGCTGAAATGCTGGTTAACGATAAATACCAGTTCGATCAATTGCGTATGGAGGTCAATCTGCCACCATTGGATACCACCAGAATGGAAGTGTACAAGAAAAAATTAGCTAAAAAGGCGGATACTGTAAATGTTTTTGAGCTGAAGCCAAAATGGTTTGGTACAAAGAAACAGGTTCCTTTGATCATTAATTACATCACAGCCTGGTGGCAGAATGGTGCTTTGCAGGTGCGGCCAGATGTTTATGGATTAGATGAAACACTTTGGAGTAAATTGCAAAAATTTCTCTAACTTTGGTTTTTAATGAATTTCCTATATCCAGGTTTTCTTTTTGCACTTACGGCGGTTGCAATACCTGTTTTAATTCATTTGTTCAATTTTAGGAAATACACCAAAGTTTATTTTAGTAATGTACAGTTCCTTAAAGAGGTAAAGGAACAAGGTGCTTCTCGTGAAAAGTTAAGAAATCTGCTGTTGCTGTTCACCAGGATACTGGCTATTGTATTTCTGGTTCTGGCTTTTGCCAGACCTTACTGGTCTTCGGGAAAGAAAATGGATCCAGCTGCCCAAACGCTTGTTTTGATCTATGTAGACAATTCTTATAGTATGGAAGCGGTTAATAAGGATGGGAGTTTACTGGATGAGGCGAAAAGGAAAGTGCGTGAGGTGGTAAAGTCTTATGGTCCGAATGATAGGTTTCAGTTGCTGACCAATGATTTTGAGGGAAAACACCAAAGGCAGGTTAGAGGAGAAGAGTTGCTTCAGCTATTGGATGAGGTAAAGATTTCTCCGGTACACCGTGGGCTTCCTCAGGTCATGAACCGCCTGGATGCTCACCGCGATTTAAATTCAAACCGTTTTATTTATTTGATATCGGATTTCCAGGAGAGTTTTACCGGGAGTAAAGCTGTCGGTTTTTCAGATCCGGGTGAGCAGATTACATTGGTAAAATTACAGGCGAACAAAATGCCCAATATTGCGGCAGACAGTGTCTGGTTTTTGTCTGCGGTGCATAAACCCGGAGATGCAGAGAAACTGGTGGTCAAACTTCGGAATTATACGGAGGAGCCTGCTTCCGGAATTGCTGTGAAATTAACGATTGACTATACTCAAAAAGCTGTGCATAACTTGAATATCCCGGCAAATGGAACGGTAAACGACACGATTGCCTTCAGAGGTCTTGGGCAGGGCTGGCACCGGGGGCTGGTGAGTGTTAAGGATTATCCGGTTGTTTTTGACGACTATTTAAATTTTACGTTTAAAGTGGAGGCCAGCAGGAGTGTTTTGAATATTAAGGGTGATCCGGGAGAGAGGCATATTGATGCCCTTTACGCTTCAGATTCTTATTTTAAAGTGACCGATATGCCGGAGTCGAATATCAGGTACTCGGATCTCGGGGAATACGATGTGATTGTATTGAATGGGCTTAAATCTCCTTCTTCCGGCTTATCACAACAGTTGCGGCTTTATGTGAGTCAGGGAGGAACTGTCGTGGTTTTTCCTGATCTGGACGGAAATCAGACGCAATATTCGGCTTTTTTGAGCGAATTGTCGCTGCCACGTGTTTCAGGGTTGCATGCAGAACAGTTGAATGTAAGTGCTATAGATTTAAAACATGAGGTTTTCAGGGAGGTTTTTGAACATATTCCCTCCTCTATAGATTTGCCTAAAGTGAACCGTTATTTTGGATTTGCAGAGTTGCAGAAAAATGTACAACAAAATCTGATGACACTGCCGCCTAACCAATTGTTTTTTGCGCAGTTTGGTCTGGGGGCAGGAAAGATCTATTTGTGTGCAACCTCTATAAACATTAAGGATAGTAATCTTCCCCAGCATCCGGTTTTTGTTCCATTGATGTATAAAGTGGCTTTTGGGAGTGCTAAAAAGCAGCCGTTATACTATACGATTGGCAATAATGATTTGCTGGAGAGTGAGCAGATCAGCCTGGGCACCAATCAGTCACTTCGTCTGGTTGCGGATCATTTTGAGGCGATTCCTGAATTAAGGCAGGCTAATGGAAAGAGTCTGATCTATATTGCGGATCAAGTTCGAAAACCTGGCTTTTATGAGCTGAAAAAAGCAGATTCTGTTATGGGAGTCTATGCCTTTAACGAAGATAGGAGGGAGTCTGATGGCAGGTATACAGAGGATACCAAGCTAAAGGAACTGTTTCCAACGCAAAAAATAGAACTTTACCATAGTGGAAAGGATGTGCTTACTTTAGAGGGTACTCCGAAAAATAACCGCACAGACTTATGGAAACTTTGCCTAGTTTTGTGTGCGGTTTTTCTAGCGGTTGAAGTATTACTGATTCGATTTTTTAACAACACTAAGAATATACAAAAAACATGAACCTTCTGATTACAGGCGTTACCATTGCCGATCCCAGCAGCCAGTTTAACGGGCAAACTTGTGATGTACGTGTAGAACAAGGGAAAATTACGGCGCTTTCAGCGCAGCTGAAGCCCCAAAAAGGGGAAGAGGTTTTTGAAGGTAAGGGGGCATATCTTTCCCCTGGATTTTTTGATCTGAACTGTTCTGTAGGTGATCCGGGTTTTGAAACCAGGGAGGATATCCGTACAGCCACAGCTGCCGCAGCTGCAGGCGGGTTTACAGGTATTGCAGTTTTGCCCAATACACAACCTGTGATGCATTCCAAATCTGAGGTGGAGTATGTGTTGAACAGGTCGAAGAATAACCTGGTGGATGTATATCCAATAGGTGCCATCAGCCATAATCTGGAAGGAAAAGAGCTGGCAGAATTGTATGATATGCAGCAGGCAGGTGCTGTGGCCTTTTCTGATGGGTTAAAACCTATTACCGATGATGGCTTTATGAGTCGTGCTTTACAGTATAGCAAAGGTTTTGATGGCTTACTGATGGTTTATCCGGAAAATAAATCTATTGCAGGTAAGGCGCAGGTAAATGAGAGTAAGACAAGTGTATTGCTGGGGATGAAAGGGCTTCCTGCTCTGGCTGAGGAAATGCAGATTTCCAGAGATATCTTTCTGGCTGGTTACCATGATGCACCAGTACATATCAACACGATTTCTACAGCGGGTTCTGTAGCTATTATAAAAAAAGCAAAAAAAGACGGCATCAGGATTACCTGTGATGTAGCAGCACATCAGTTGGTTTTTACGGAAGAATTACTGAATGATTTTGATAGTAATTATAAGGTAAAGCCACCTTTGCGTGGTAAGGCTGATGTAAAGGCTTTGCTTGCAGGTTTAAAGGATGGGACAATTGATGCAGTGAGTGCGCAGCATCGCCCGCATGAGATAGAGTTCAAAGATGTGGAGTTTGAAATCGCTGCATATGGAATTGTTGCTCTTCAAACCGCATTGCCTTTGTTATTGAAAGCGGGTCTGGATGCGGGGCAAATTGCAGCGAAACTGGCTATTGCACCCCGCAGAATACTGAATTTGCCTGTACCGGTGCTGGCCATTGGTGAAGAGGCGAATTTTACTTTGTTCAGAACACAGGACCAGTGGCTGTATAACGCAGCAAGCAATAGGTCTAAATCTGCCAATTCACCTTTGTTAAATGAAACATTAACCGGTAGGGTGGTGTTGGTATATAATCATAAACAATATCAAGTATATGGATAGTAAAGTAGAAGGTGCATTAATTGCATCCTTAAATAAATTTGCTGCAACAGCTGGAAGAGATTCAGCCGATTTGCAGAAAGATTTGATCGGGGTTTTTAATAAAGACCTTGGCTTTTTAGAGAAAGTGGAAGCATTTGATGCGGTATTTGATGAAAATCCGGCATTTGATGAACTTAGGGAGGTTTTCTTCGATTTGCTGATGATTAATTTCTTCTCCAGTGATATGAAAAAACTGGAAGAGGACTACCTGGACACCGAAGAATGGGAGAATATTGAAGAGGAAACGATTGACCGTGGAACGGAATTGCTGAATCTTTTGATGTACATTAATGAGTGTCATGATGAGCAGATTAAACCTGAACTTGGTGATTTCCTGAAAGAATTTTTATTGGTGGAAGAGGATGAGTTTCAGGATGAATTTATGATCTATGAAGACCTGATCAGTAATCAGCAACTTGCGGAGAGCAGCATAGAAGATATTTGCAGCCACGCTGGGATGATTGATCTGGGAGAAGAGATGGAAGAGTTGTTTGTTCCTTTTATGGCTTTCTTTTATGAACCAAAAGGAACTGAGGCTGTAGTAAAGGACTTAGAGAAATTTAGTTCCAATGCTGGTTTTGATGTTGCAGTTTACACGTTAATTACTAATTTTAACAATATTCGGACATCCTAGTTTTTTGGGGTGTTTACTGTCTAAATTAATGTTTATCTAAAACAATAAAAATGCAACAACAACTTATTGAAATGGAAAAAAAGCCAAATGTGCTGGCTTTTAAAGGGGCGCTTGCCTACGCTGTTTATTTTTTGGCGCTGATTTATATTTTCAAAATGATCGGTATTGATACGAATAATACTAATCTTCCTTTGGGTGAAAAGATATTGAGCTCGGCATTGTCTTATATTCCGTTTATCCTTGCGATTGTATATGTGCAAACCAATCATAAGAAAGAGCTTGGAGGTTATATTACCTTCGGAAGGGCTTTTTCGGCAGGTTTTAAAGTTGCTGCATACTCCGGTTTGTTTCTTGCTGTTTTATTGATGTTATATTATAAGGTTTTAGACCGTTCGGCATTTGATAATTTAATAGACAAAGCAAAAGAGGCTGCAGGTGATGATGAGAATAAGATTAAAGGGGTGGAAATGATGAGACCTTATATGATTTACTTTATTGGTTTCGGTGCGGCGATTACCTATACTTTTTTTGGACTGATCGTGAGTTTAATCGGTGCTGCAATAGTTAAAAAGGAAAAACCTTTATACGAGGAAGCGGAAGAGATTAAATCGCTATAGGAAAAGGGGCTTTAAAGCCCCTTTTTTATTTGTCCTTATTGTTCAAGGGAGAGTGGAAGATTAAAGTGGAAGGTAGAGCCTTTCCCCTTTTCACTTTCTACCCATATTTTACCTTCATGCCGCTGAATGATCTCGGAACAGAGGTACAGACCAATCCCGAAGCCTGAAATATTTTGGGTATGTTTGCTTTCAATGCGGGAATAACGTTCAAAAAGTTTATCTATATCCTGGGGTTTAATGCCCATTCCTTCATCTTTTATACTGATTACGGCCATATTGTCTACGGTTTTAAAAAACAGCTCGATGCTTTTCCCTCTTGGAGAATATTTAACGGCATTGCTGAGTAGATTAGAGATCACCTGGCCCACTTTATCGCGGTCTGCATGGATATGTATGGTCTCGCCTTCATGTAGGGTGATGTTGTAATCTGTTGCCGTGAGGCGTGCTTCTTCAATGCTTTCTGCCAGGAGTTCTTCCAGATTGAAATCTTGTTTGCTAAGATGGATTTTACCCGATTCCAGGCGGGAAAGATTGAGAAAACCGTTGATCATGGAACCCATTTTATTGACCTGAGTCTCTACCCTGGAAAGCGCATTCACTGCAAAAGCATCGTCTTCTTTTTTTGCCTTGGCATTTAGTAATTGTACATAGCCTTTTAAAGATGTAAGTGGTGTTTTCAACTCATGGCTTACCATTCCAATGAAATCATTCTTTCGCATTTCATCCTGCTTTTGTTCGGTAATGTTCAAAATAATGCCTGAGATGCTTAGCGGTGTGCCACTTTGGTCATAATAGGCCTTGCCTGTAGAACGAAGCCATTTAGGTTTGTCGTCGTCTAAAGGATGGATCAGGTACTCGACCTCAAAGGCTTCCCCGGTTCTGATGGCTTCCCGAATGGTTTCTGCAACTATTTCGCGTTGGGCTGGGTCAATCATCTGGAAGGATTCTTCCAGGGTAAGGTGCTTTTCATCCGTAACGCCATGGATCAGTCTGGATTGTTTTGAAATTGTAAGTACATCGGAGATAAGGTCATTGCTCCAGGTGCCCATTCCTGCAGAGTCAAGGGCTTGTTTGAGGGTATCGGTTGTTTTTTCCAGTCTTCTTCTGGATTTTATATTTTCGGTAACGTTTACCGCAGTATGCAGGATACAATAGGTATCTCCGGTGGTTGTGAGAATTGCGCGGTACTTGAAATTGAAATAATAGGTTTGTAGTTTCCCATTCAGGGAGAGTTCGGCAGGAGCATCTTTTGCTTCAAAGGTTTTGCCTGTTCTCCATACTTCTTTTAGTATCTCAATATAAGGCTGTCCGCGAAGTTCGGGAACAGCGTCTGCCAGAGGTCTACCAAAAATGCTCCTGTCTTTACCCCAAAACTGGATCATGGCATCGTTGGCGGTCTGGATAATAATGTCATCGGTAGTGTAAATTGCAGTCGCATTTTCAGACATGGAAAGAATTTCCAGTAGTTCTTGACTGCTTAGGCGTGGGGACTTACCTTTCATTCGTTAGGGAGCTGGTGATTAATGTAAATATAAAGAAAATGATGTAACAATTTCTGTCTTTTTGCATCAAAAAGACATCCTGTACAAAATGAATTGGCTATGAAATGGAATAGGTTATTTAACAAAAGGACGGAACTGGTTAGGCCGAAGAAAAGTAAACCAAGAGAGTGGTTTGATGCGCTTTTATTTGCAGTTATAGCTTCTACGATAATTAAGGGATTATTGTTTTCTGCTTATGCGATTCCTTCCGGTTCTATGGAAGGAACACTTTTAACCGGCGATTATTTGTTTGTGAGCAAGTTAGCCTATGGTCCGAGAATGCCGATGACTCCGGCGTCCATTCCTTTTTTGGAGTCTACTGTAACAGGAAGTAAGATTAAAACCTATTGGGATGGAATCAAACTCCCTTACTTTCGTTTGCCAGGATTATCGGTGGTTAAAAGTGGGGATATAGTTGTTTTTAATTATCCTCCCGAAGTAAAAGACAACATACCGGTGGACATGAGGACACATTATATTAAAAGATGTATTGGGACGCCTGGCGATGTTGTAACTATGCTCGGTGGTCAGGTGTATGTTAACGGAAAGCTCATGCGTAATGCGCCGGAGGGTCAGACTTCTTATATTGTGAAAACAGATGGGAGAATTGATATTAACCCGTCATTTCTGGAGGATCTGCGCGTAGAGGTGCGGCAACAGTTCAATGACGGAAATTATGAAATGATTATTCCGGTAAATAGTTATAGCCGTTTAAAAAATTGTTCTGGTATTCTATCTATTACTCCAATGGTAGAACCAAATGGAATTTATGACGCCAGTATATTTCCTCATCATCCTTTGTTTAAATGGAATAATGACAATTTTGGTCCATTGACTATTCCTAAAAAGGGATGGACAATAAAACTGGACTCGGCAGCAGTGGCACTTTATGGACAAGCCATACAACTTTACGAGCATAATAGCATGGTTAATAATGGAGACGGTGTTTTGATCAATGGAAAAAAGACAGATCATTATACGTTTAAAATGAACTACTATTGGATGATGGGAGATAACAGACATAATTCTGAAGATTCCCGCTTCTGGGGCTTTGTTCCTGAGGATCATATTGTGGGTGAAGCTATGGTTACCTGGATGAGTAAGGATAGTCTGGGAACTGGTTTGAACAAGATCAGATGGAATAGGATACTTAAACCAATCCATTAAAAACACTGGATATCAGATTATTATGACTACCTTGTTGGTTAAATCATAATAAAATGAAAATCAATGAATTAGCACTTAGTTTTTGTCAATCTAAAACCGAGTTGCTAGAATTGGAGAAAGATCTGGCCCTGGTGGAAAAACTTGTGAATGATCTTCTAGCAGATGTTCAAACACCGGATCTGAAACTGGAAATTTCAGGTTTGAATAAAGAGATTAAAAGTCAGGCAGAGGTTATCGAACAGCTTAAAGTTCAGTTGAATGGTGTTAAGGACGAGCTTCTGGCCTGTTTTAAAGCTGCGGATTATAAAGCTGGAGATAAGCTGGAGGTGGTGCTCGACAATAGTAAGGCAGTTCAGCTGTGGGTAACCAAGGATGGAGTACTTAAAGTCCAGCCTTAACCGGCCGGACTTTTTAGATGTGGTAATTTATTTTTGATCGCCTGGAGTGGGGGCAGGTGAGAGAATATGTACCTCCCGCTGTGGATAAGGTGTGGAAATACTGTTGTTGTCTAATTCTTCTTTTATCTTTTGAAAATTACTGTAATAGGCTTTGGTGTAGTCACCGTTAGCCACCCAGGCATGAATGGTTAGATTTACGGCATTCTCTCCAAGCGAGCTAACCAGTACAACGGGCTGTGGCGTTTTTAGAATCAGGGGATCTTTATCCAGTAAATTCAGAATAAGTTTCCGGGCGGTGTCAATATTGGAATTGTACGAGATTCCAATAATATATTCGAGCATCCTGGTTTCATTATCTGTGGTATTGTTGATCACGGCATTGGCTAAGGGACCGTTTGGGGCATAAAGTGTAGTTCCATTGGCCGCTTTTAGGGTGGTGTAGAGAATGTCTATTTTAAGGACAGTTCCGCTTACACCATTGGCCGCTGAAATGCTGTGTCCGATTCTGAAAGGTTTGAAGAGCAAGATCAGGACTCCTCCTGCAAAATTGGAAAGACTACCTTGCAGGGCTAATCCTACGGCAAGACCGGCAGTACCCAGGACGGCAATAAAGGAAGTGGTGGGAATGCCGACAGTTGAGGCAACCTGGAGTATCAGTAATAGATAAAGGATGGCTTTTAGTACACTGATGAGGAAGGAGGAAAGGGAAACGTCGATATTTCCTTTGGTGAACCGTCTGGTTAAAAAGCCAATCAGAAATTTGATGAGCCATATTCCGAGAAACAGGGTGATTAATCCGAATAAAAGGGAAGGGATCATATCTACGAAGGCGTCAATTAGTTTTGCCACTTTGGGCTCAATATAATTCATATTTAAAAATTTACTCAGCATTCTTCCCCGCATTTTTGATGCCATTATGCTGTGTGGTGTGGATTTTGTTAGATAGGCAGTTCATGAGAAAGATGGCATGCCTTTTTGTACTACTGCTCTTCCTGGTCTTTAAAGGAAATGCTCAGGGAATATTTAAGATCCATGGTGCATTTACGTCGCTGAAAAAGGAGATGAAGGTGGTGCTGGTCTATAACCTGAACCATAAACAGGTGCGGGATTCAACATTGACCAGAAACGGGCTTTTTGATTTTGTAGGAACGGTTCCTTCAACCCTGCCAGTTAAAGCTACATTAGGCTTCCTGCCTTTGGCAGATCATCCGAATACTTCGTATGTGGAGCAATTGCTAAGCATTGATGAACAGGATTTTTTTCTCGAAAAAGGGACTGTTTTGGTGAATGGAAGTAGTAAAATGAATACTGCTTTAATTACTGGTGGCAAGACACAGCAGGATTTGCTTTCGCTGCAAGTCATGAAGAGTGAGGAGCGGGATAAGATGCTGAAATTACAGGATGAAATGATTCCTTTGCTCATTCAGAGCCAGGGCTTTGGTATAGATTCAAACCAGAAGGTGCAGGCGCTTAGTGCACAGATGCAGCCCCTGGTTAAGAAAATGAGGGAAAAAGAAGAAATTTTTATAAAAACCCATCCTGATTCCTATGTGACACTGGATTTAGTGGCACAACGTAGTCGAATGATACATGCTGGTAACTTGACGAAGATGTTAGGTGGTTTAAGCCCAAGGTTGAGGAACTCTAAGCCTGCTAAGGAAATGTTGCGCAGGCTCGATGTGGAAAAACAGACGGCCGCAGGGGTAAGGGCCATGGATTTCAATCAACCTGATGCAGATGGAAATCTGATCTCTTTACATTCGTTTAAAGGTAAATATGTTTTGCTGAATTTCTGGGCGAGCTGGTCTGAAGCCTCCAGAGGAGAAAACCTGGATTTATTAACTCTATATCTGGAGTTTAAAGATAAGGGATTTGAGATACTGTCTGTTTCGCTGGACGCGGAAAGAGAACAGTGGTTGAATGCTGTTCGGGAGGATCATTTGGTCTGGCCGCAACTCAGTGATTTAAGAGGTTGGAACAATAAAGCAGCACAAATATATGCCATAACCTCGGTTCCAAAAAGTTTTCTGATTGGTCCTGATGGACGGATTGTAGGAAAGGACTTGTTTGGGGAAGCGCTTCTGGAAAAATTAGAAGAGGTACTTCGATAAAGTTTTACTGGATTCTGCCTTGTTTGGAAAATGAAAAGTTGTAGGTTAGCCTGATCCCTACAATTGGCGTTGCCTGGTGATTGATTCTTATAAAATCACCGTGAAGATTGAGGTCGAGTATACTTCTTTGTTCTGAGATTAGTTCATAGCCTCCGCTTGCAGTGGCACCTATTCCGTTGTTGCTTCCTTCTTCTCCACCCAGATAGGCTAATGCGCCCAGACGGATATAGAAGCCGGGTTCAATGTAGTATTTGCCACCCAGGCCAAAATAACCAGTATAAGGTGTTTCGATACCGACAGAAGGTACCACAGAGAATTCTTTTGCCAGTTTGATCTCTCCCTGAAGAACGCCTCCATAGCCTGAACCTTCTTTGGATGCATTGAGTGCTAAACCGGCACCTATGGAATTTTTAGCCTGGCTATAGGCATGGGTACAAAAAAATGCAGTGCAAATCAGAAAAACAAGTACGGAGCGTTGATATAGGGGAGTAATATGCTTAGCGGTTCCGGGACTTGATTTCATTTTTAAATTTTGTGTTTCAAATTAAACGCGAGTATACATAATATTATCATTTTTTTTGGCTGGAATTGATTTTAATTAAAGGAGATGATGAAATGCGAATTTTTTTATAAATCTTCATAAATGCTTAATCAGTTTTATCTAAGTTTGCAGATTGTTTATATTGTTGTAAATCATACATGGACATTTCGGTTGTAGTACCCTTATATAATGAAGAAGAGTCATTGCCTGAGCTTACCGCTTGGATAGCTAAAGTGATGGCTGAACATAATTTTACTTACGAAATTCTTTTTGTGGACGATGGGAGTACGGATTCTTCCTGGGCCATTATTGAACAACTTAAAGAGAAGTTTGATCGCGTAAGGGGTATTAAGTTTAGGAGGAATTATGGAAAGTCTGCGGCTTTAAATGTGGCTTTTGAAGCCGCTATGGGCAATGTAGTGATTACCATGGATGCCGATTTACAAGACAGTCCGGATGAGATTCCTGAATTATACAGAAGGATAAAAGAAGAAAAGTACGATCTTGTTTCCGGTTGGAAAAAGAAGAGATATGATCCGATTACAAAGACCATTCCTACAAAGCTGTTTAATGCGGCCACAAGGAAAATGTCTGGGATTCAGCTGAATGATTTTAATTGTGGTTTGAAAGCCTATCGCAATGATGTGGTCAAAACCATAGAGGTTTATGGGGAAATGCACCGGTATATTCCTGTTATTGCAAAATGGGCAGGTTTTAAGAAAATTGGTGAACAGGTAGTGGAGCACCGCGCCCGTAAGTATGGGGTAACCAAATTTGGTTTTAGCCGTTTTGTTAATGGGTTTTTAGACTTACTGTCTATATTTTTTGTTGGGAAGTTTGGCAAGCGACCAATGCACTTTTTTGGCTCGCTTGGGGTATTGAGTTTCTTACTGGGTACTTTTATGGCTTTATGGATGATTGGCGAGAAATTGTATCATATTGCTGCGGGTATTCCATATAAACGTGAAATTACAGATCAACCTTTATTTTATATTGCTTTAGTGGCTATTATTGTAGGATCACAGTTGTTTTTAAC
>NZ_QAIL01000157.1:0-10963 GCF_003061025.1 Pedobacter sp. HMWF019
AAAATGAACAATACCATTAGATATGATTAGATTATTTTCGATAAAGACTATCCTCATTTTACTCTCTCTGTTATCAGTTTCACTTATTTCTAACGCACAAACTGCTAAATCTTCTATACAAAACAATCCCTGGACGGACGATCAACTGCTCAAGCCCGAAAAGCTTGCAGATATGATCAACAGAAAGGAAAATGTAAAAATTTATAATATTGGTGTTGTTGAAAACATAAAAGGGGCGGTGAATATTGGTGGGGCAAGCAAACCCGAAAACCTTGAAAAATTCAGAAAAACACTTAAAGATTTACCTAAGAAACAAACAATCGTTATTTATTGTGGATGTTGTCCAATGGGCAAATGTCCAAACATCCGCCCTGCATTTAACCTCCTGAGTGCAGAAAAATTCACTAACATAAAATTATTGGAGTTACCAGATAACATCAAAATAGACTGGATTGACAAAGGATACCCAATTGAGTAATCCTTTGTTTCCTCATTTCTTGTCCTCTATTTGCACCCAGGTATAACTTTCCGGTGCTAAAACACAGGTATATTCTATCTCATAATTGCGGTTAAGTTTATATGGTTTTGCTTCTCTGCCTTGCTCCTTTACCATGGCTAGATCAGTCAAACCGGCATAATATAAAGGAATCTTAATTGTCCTGGTGATCCTTTCCTTCAGCGGATTATAAAGCATTAACATTCCACGTGTTTTTAGACTGGGGTTTACATGTAGTATACCATCCCAATCCCGCCCATCTGCCCGGCGCAAATGAATCATTTCTGAATTGAGGATATTTCGGTATTTCTTATACCAATCAACCACTTTCACAACGGTTTGGCGCGTTGCTTCAGTATCATATAGTCTCGGTCCTCTGTAGCAGGCCTGTACTCCTGCACCATAATATTGAACCATCAATTGCTCATAGTCTTTAAGGTGATCTTTTAAAGGCTCCAAAACAGCTTCAGGTCCACCTCCCTGATACTTGGTCAGTGGCACAAATCCCCAGCTCATAGAGGCTGTTTTTTCCCAGGTACCATCAAATATATTCTGTCTGTTTAAAATCAATTGGTGCGTTCTTGGTAAGGAGAAATTTACTTCCCGGTATCCGATGGCAATTTTATGGGTGCCATCGAGGAAATACCAATCCGGAGCGTTAATATAAACACCTCTTTCATTTAACCAGTGGTACAGTTCTTTTTGAATGTTGATTTGCTGCCATTGGGAATCTTCCAATCCTTTGTGTCCGGGATGTGTAGTAGAAGCACATACGTCTCCCGCATAGGGGCCGTCGTTTTCCCAGATATCGAAACCCGTTTGCTGATAAAAGTTTTTAATCTTGTCTCTGTAAGCCAAACCCCATTGGCTACCAAAACAAGGTGCATTCCCAAAAAAGGCACCTCCCGGTTTACCGGTCTTCGGATCAATCACGTCGTCCTGGTCACTGATCTTTCTGGAACTAAACAGAGAATAGCCGCCTATAAATATTTTTTTACTATGCGCATAATCTGCCAGCTGCTTCCAGCGGTTAAGGTTAGATAAACTGGTATCCTCCATATCACAATGACTTCCGAAGCTCAGGATCAAAGCCTCATAACCTGTTGCTGCGCATTGATCTATCGCCGTACGCACCTCTTCGTCGGTACGGCTCACCAAATGCATAAATATTGGATTTGCTGTTGTCCAAGGCGCAATGGTGCTATACATTTTACGAATGGAAAGCCCTCGGCGTTCTCTGTCATAACTATCCATAAGCAACTCATATGTACGCACAGAATTGAATGTTTCCCCTTTATGGAGGTCAATACCAGGTGCTTTATCAGGATAGATTTCTAGTAAGCATGGTGTTTGGTAATCGTAATTCACCTGCGAAGTATAATCAGGGTCTGCCTTCCAATGCGTGGTTTGATCACTTAAATCGTACCTCATTGCATTATTAAATGCATAATTGGTTTCAAAATAGATGCCTTGTGGTTTAGCCATTTGATCTACCTTACCCACTACGGCACTTTGTTCCTCAACCATTCCCAGTATTTCATTGACTACATGGTTAATTTTGAAGGTTTTATCTCCATGGTTAAGGATAGTCAGAGATTTTGTAATTAATGGCAAACCATCATACAATTCATAATTTACGGTTACCTCTAAACCAGCAAGTTCAGAGGCTCCAGGTTTGTAATGAAAAGAGATCCTTTTCCCGGTAGCCTGTGCAGTATTCATGGCCCAGAATTTACTTTTCCAATTGAGCTGGGGTGTAATTGGCAGAATGTCATAACTGACAAATTTGAAATCATTTTCTCCGGGATGAAATTGATCCAGCCATTCAGGTAAAAGATAGGCGTTTTCTTTCTGACCTTTCAAACCACCAATAGTGTAATCTTTGCCATTAATGGTCAATCGTCCTTCTGGTTTAACGGATCTGAGCAACTGCTGCCCGTTCATCAGATTCAGAAAATCGATACAGGTTACATTAGGTGCCAGTCTAAAAGTCCTTTTAACCAGACCGTTATTCAGGCTAATATCCTTTTTGTTTTCAGAAGCCTGTATAGTAGCCTTATACATAGATGGATTCAGCATCCAATCCACTTTTGTTCTGTTTTGTGCATTTGCCTCAAAATGCAATTGAAAAACACCAGACAGGCAAAAGATGAGGTAGTTAAGATATGTTCTTTTCATCAGCAATAATAACCAGTTAAATCATTCAATATTTTTTATTAATTTTCATTAGAGGGCATAGCCGGTGGATTTCCGTCGCGAACTGCTCTATAGTGAGGAGAAAGAATTTCAACGCCCGCATCGTTAAATACATCCAGTGTATTTCGATATAAATTGCTATAAATCACGGCTTGTTTGTTGGCTTCTTTAATATAAGTGTTGAGCTGGTAGGAAACATAAAAATCATCAAGTCCAGTTTGTAAAATAAAGGGTTTAGGTTCCTTCAACACATCTTCAGTTCTATCTGCAGCCTCCAGCATCAGCTTATGAATGGTTGTCCAGGGAATATCATAACCCAGCGTCATTGTATAATTTAAAATTAAGCCCTCCCCTCCCTCTTTAGTATTGGTTGAATAGTTAATGGTACTGGAAGAAAGAACTGTAGAATTTGGCACAGTGATGTCTTCATTTTTGATCGTCTTAATACGGGTAACCAGCATTGTTTTCTCCAATACATCTCCTACCACATCTCCTATCTTTACCCTGTCTCCTACTTTAAAAGGGCGCATATAGGTAATTACCAATCCGGCAACGATATTGGTAATAGCACTGGATGACCCAAGCGATATTAAAATACCAAGAAAGACAGATACTCCCTGAAATGCGGCAGATTTAGAGCCTGGCAAATAGGGAAAAACAATTACCAGCATAAAAGCATAAAGCAAAATTCTCAGGATATTGAATGTTGGAATAGCCCAGTCCTTATGAAATCCGTTAATCACAATATGACCACGCCTGATCTCATTGAAATAATATTTTACTGCCCTGATAACGTATTTGAAAATATAATAAATCACAATTACAGTAACCAGATCTGGTAAATAATTAACAATGGCATTAAAACCTTTGGAAAGCGGACTAAGGATCCACTGCAACAAGGTTCCCGTCCATTGTTCTGTTTCAGGAAATATACTGAACAACAAAGGTAAGGATAGATAAACCAGCAGAATGATTACGATAATCCGTACAACGTTATTTAACTGGAGTAATACTTTTTCCAGATGTTGCGGCGTAAAAAGCTTAATAGTGCCTAATTTTAATCCATTGACATACTTAGAGCGATATTTAGAAACCAGTCCCGCAGATCTCCTGAAGAGACGATTTATTCCATAAATAACAAGCCACAGGAATATGATGATCAATAATACCAGGCCAATCCTTTTGAGCCAGTTGATCAGGCTGTATTCCTTTCTTTCTTTCGCTATGATCTCTTTTATTTTTCCAAGGTATTCTTTGGCCAGTGCTTCATTAGTTTTATTGAGCCATAGCCCATCCGTATTGGCTACAGATAGAATAATATTCGTTTTTTTATAGGTGAGTTCATAGGTTTCTTCATTCTGGTTGATCGCCAAAGAATCTGCACTATAGAAAGGATCTTCGTAAAGGTTTTCGATCCTTTTGGTGATAGATCCTGCACGCTCCTGGGCATTAAAAGACCCTATACCAGTATAGATATAGAACAAGGTATCCAGCTTCAATACGACAGGAAAACCTTTGGTTACTTTTTTCAGGGCTTGTATTTTTTTGACCTGCTCTATTTTCCTGATAGAATCTTTACTTGCAATCTCGCGCAACTGCTTTTCCAGCTCTAAAGTTTTCTTTTTATCGCCAACTACCGTTTTCAATTCCTTTTCCAGCTGGATTTTAACCAGCGAATCAATTTGCTGCTGCTGATGATCTTTGACTATTAACGCCTCAGTGGCTACAAGAGAATCCTTTTTAGAGGACTCTGATGGGTTTTGAGCGAAGAGTGTAACTGTGTTTAGAAATGAGATAACAACACATAACAGGGTAGCTTTGAGATTGCGGTTAAACATAGATGAATATTTTCAGTATTGAACAGGCTTTCTATTCAAATTTAACATATTAAACCACATGTCATGAAAATACTATTTTTTAAATTTCCAGAGTATAATGATCAACGCCAGTACAGGCGTTAAAGCAAAAGCTCCAAAAAGCCAGCTGGCCGCATGTTCTGCGCCTGCTACTCCCCCTGGATTTGTAATTCCTGAAAAATTGGCAATCAAACCTGCTATAGCTGACCCGAAGGTTGTACCTAACAGCTGTACGGTTGATATAGATGCTGAGGCTTTTTCTTCTTCACCTTTTGGTGCCGAGGATAAAACCTGGGTGAGAATATGTGACCAACCCATACCAATTCCCGCACCTATAAAAACCAGCAACAGACACATCAGCACAAAACCTACACCATGAGCGTTCGCCGCATCCGGTACCACCCAGGAGAGCCCTGCCAAACCTAAAAATACCAGAACAGGTCCGGTGAGAATGACCATTTTTACATAGCGGATACTCAAACCAGAAAAAGCAATGGAACAAAGCGACCAACCCAGGGCAATCAATACGGTAAGATAACCTGCCTTTAGTGGCGAAAAATTGTGAATCAACTGTAGGAAATAAGGAATGTAAATCTCCACAGTTCCTGAAAGCGTTAATAAAACCACCACGGCATACGTTGCCCCGAGTAAAGTCGAAATTTTATAAGCACCAGTAGGGAGCAATCGTTCGGAAGAACTTTTTTCGCCTCTGATCACCATGCCCAATAAAATCATGGCAACAATTACCCCGGCTACATTTAGGCTAAGGTGTTCGGAAACACTCCCGGCAGAAATGGCCAGGGCTGCAAGCAGAATAAGCAGCAGTTTATAAAAGGGTATGGTTGCGGTGCTTAAGTTTTTCTGCTTCTTTGGCAGTACATTCTCTGTCAACACAATCAATGATAAGGCAATGATCAACAGCGTCACAAAAGCATACCGCCAATGGCTATATTCTGCAAAAATGCCTCCAAAAAACGGACCTAAGAAAGCGGAAACACCCCACATTGCAGAAACCAGAGCCATAGCTCTTGACCAAAAACGCTCTTCATAGACAATACTGATCATAGCATAAGATAAAGCCACCAACAGACCACCACCTAGCCCCTGAATAAAACGGCCAGCCAGAAGTATATACATTGCTGGTGCTGTTGCGCAAATCAGGGCACCTATAGCAAAAAGAACAATCGCCAATCTGTATGACTTTCTCGGGCCCATCTTTGCAAGTGTTACAGAAGAAACTACAGATCCAATGATGGCTGCTACGACATACATGGTGGTCGCCCAGGAATAGAAGGACAACCCGCCAATATCCTTAGTCACAGAAGGCATAATAGTAGTTGCCAGATATACATCTGTAGCATGTAACATCACGCCACCAGCCAGCGCAATAGACTTTAAACCATTTTTTCCAGACAGTAAAGCCGCCCAGCCTTCTTTTTCTTGTTGCTCAGGTTTCATGTATGCAAAGCTAACACTTCGCTATAATAAACCAAGTAAATACTTTGTTTATTAGATTTAACCGACCTTATTCTCAACGGAGCTGCTTAGCCAGTTTTTCTTCATAAAATGTAGAAGTATATAGGCCGATAAGACTACTGGAAAATACGGAAGTAAGAATAAGCTATCCTCTGGTTGTAAAGCACTTCCTTTTACTTCCAGAAAACCAGCCCCATTCTGACTGATGTGTCGGGGAAGATATGTCTGGGCAAAGTTCCAGCCTAAATGAAGTGCAATGGGTAAACACAGATATTTGGTTCTGATATAGGCCTCGCCAAATAGAATCGAACCCAGGCCGGTAGAGAGCATGATAAGGATCATCATTCCGATGCTCATATTCCAGTGCAGATGCATGATTCCAAATGGAATAATAACGATAGCCTGAGCCACCCATTTTCCATAATTATTAAGCAAGGTTTGGAATGGATAACCTCTGTAAGTGAATTCCTGTACAAATACAGAAAGTGCACACGAGAAAAAAGCCATTAAAATCTGAATGGGATCAATGGCTTTAGTCAATACCCAGTGCTGACCAGTTAGTCTATTCGTTAACGCCGCAGTACCAAACAATAGTGTTGCACCAGCTAAAAATCCAAAAAGCAACTGTAAATAATGCTCTCTTTTTTGAGGATAGAAATTTAGAGAGGACAAGGTTTTACCTTCCGTACGAAGCAATAACCAGGAACTGACAAACGACACTAAAAGGTAAAAGAACAGATTATTCAGAGCAGGATAAAAAGTTGTGATGGCAAATGTAGCGGTCCATAAAACGATAAAGAAGCTGGCTACTTTTAAAAGTGGATGTTTCATTTTCTTTTTTTAAAGCAAATAAAACAGCTTGGAAATGGACGTAAAAATAAATCCGACAAGAGCCCCTGTTTTTCCGCTGAGTACTTTCAGAACAACGATGAAATAGGAACCTTTAAAGGAATTTTATCGGAGTTTGTCGTATATTTTAGCGTTATTGAATAGAATAAAGGAATTTAGTCCCATGAACGCATCTGTAATTCTGGACCAGATATACAAAAACAGGAAACACCATATACTTGCTCACGTGATGTTTTGGTTGTGTTTCCTGTTTCTACGCTGGTATTTGACAACCATATCCTTTAATGTGTTCAGGGTTTTGCCCAGACAAAGTATTTTATGGCTTAACCTTGCTTCGGTTGCCTGTTTAGTCATTTTCTACTATACTTTGGTTTACCTCATTATGCCCTTTTACCTAAAAAAGAAAAAGCTCATACCAACACTATTTGCCATTTTGTTTGTGTTTACTACTTATACGATACTGGACACTTATCTGGAAACGCATATACTTTCTGCATGTAGTACCTGCAAACAAATCATGCAAAAATACAATGCGGATTATTATGAATTCCTGCACCTGGATTTCTCTAATATAATTTTCAAAAAGGTATTGAGTCTTGGTGTGCTTATCGGATTGTTGTTTAATGTTAGTGTACCTCTTGGCATTCGGTACGCGATAAAGACTTTTAAGCAAAACATCATGGCTTTGAAAATGTCAAGGGACAATATTCAACTGGAATACAATTTTCTAAAGGCACAAATTAACCCTCATTTTTTATTCAATACACTGAATAACATATATGGCCTGGTGCTACAGGACAACAAAGAGAAATCAGCAGCTTTAATTGCCAAACTTTCTGAATTCATGAGGTATACCTTATATGAAGCAGATCAGGAGAAAATGCCCATTCAAAGAGAGATTGAGCTCATAGAGGACTATATTGAACTGGAAAAGGTGCGCTTAAATTTCACAAAAACTGATTTACAGGTCCATATGGATAAGTTGATCTTTTTTGTTCCACCACTCTTGTTTATTCCGATAGTAGAAAATGCTTTTAAGTTTTGTCCTGATCAAATCGGGGCTCTGATTGAAATAAATTTTCAACTTGGAGAGAAACAACTGGTTTTCAAATGTACCAACAGCATTGCAGAAATCAATACATTTGATCAGAGTGAAGGCGGAATTGGATTACAAAATCTAAAAAAGAGACTGGAACTTTACTTCCCGAACAAACACCAATATATAGTAGTGGTTACTGCAACGCAATATGTTACAACTTTAATCCTTGAACTATGAGCTTAATCAAATGTATGATTGTTGATGATGAACCGATTGCAAGAGATATTCTAAGCCAGCATATCCAAGCTACTGAAGGGCTTCAACTTGTAAAGACTTGTATACATCCAGTAGAAGCTTATGAAGGCTTGCATGAATTTCCTATAGATCTTGTGTTTCTGGATATCCAAATGCCTTTACTATCAGGAATCGATTTTTTGAAATCTCTTGCAAACCCTCCATTAGTGGTATTTACAACGGCATACACCAATTACGCACTGGATGGATACGAGTTTAACGCGGCAGACTATTTGCTGAAACCGATTACTTACAAGAGATTTTTACAGGCAGTTCAAAAAGTAAGATCCAGAATGATCAAGCCAAAAGCCATGGAGGAGGTGATCCAACAACCACACTATGTGTTTATCAAATCAAATGGCAAACTGATCAAGGTAGATTATCAGGACATTTTATATCTCAGGGCAGACGGGGATTTTACCTGGTTTAAGATAAAGCAAAAAGAGATTTTCGCCAGTGTTTCTTTAAAAGATTTTGAAGAGAACAACAGTTATCCCTCGCTGGTCCGGATCCATCGGTCTTTCATGGTTAACCTGGCCAGAATTGATGCTGTTAAAGGAAATATGGTAGAGATCAATAAAGAAGATATTCCAATTGGATCGATCTACAGAACAGCACTTTTGAAAACCATGGGTATTTAAAAAACCCTTATTGACTATAGCCAATAAGGGTTCTCTTATTTAATTTATGAATTATCTCGAATAATTTGGAGCTTCCTTAGTAATAGAAATATCATGTGGATGGCTTTCTCTCATTCCTGCCGCAGTAATTCTTACAAATTTAGCTTTCTGTAGATCTTCTATCGTTGCTGCTCCGCAATAATGCATTCCAGCTCTCAATCCACCTACATACTGGTAAATAACTTCTGCTAAGGTTCCTTTATATGGAACACGTCCAACAATACCTTCTGGCACCAGTTTGGTCACTACATCTTCCTCATCCTGGAAATAACGATCTTTAGATCCCTGTTGCATGGCCTCTACAGAACCCATTCCACGGTAAGATTTGAATTTACGTCCTTCATAGATAATAGTTTCACCTGGCGATTCCTCTACACCTGCAAATAAAGAACCTGCCATAATAGAGCTTGCTCCGGCTGCAATAGCTTTAACAATATCACCGGTTTGCTTAATCCCACCATCAGCAATAACCGGAATTCCTGTACCAATCAGGGCCTGTGCACATTCGAAAACAGCATAAAGTTGAGGAACACCTACACCGGCAATAATTCTTGTGGTACAGATAGAACCAGGTCCAATGCCCACTTTTACAGCATCTGCACCCGCAGCAGCTAAAGCTCTTGCTGCATCGGCTGTTGCTATATTTCCGGCAATGACCTGTAAATCCGGGAATCTTTGTTTGATGGCAATAACCATATCAATTACTCCTTTGGAATGTCCATGAGCAGTATCAACAGTAACAACATCTACACCAGCTTGAACCAATGCAGCTACGCGATCAATGTTATCTGCTGCTACCCCCACTGCCGCGCCTACGCGTAAACGGCCTTTTTCATCTTTACAAGCTTTAGGATAGTTTTTATATTTCTGGATATCTTTAAAAGTAATTAAACCTGCCAGATGGCCATCTTTACTGATTACCGGAAGCTTTTCAATTTTATAATCCTGCAAAATCTCTTCTGCCTGCAATAAGGTCGTTCCTTCTGCTGCTGTTATCAGATTTTCACGGGTCATCACCTCTGCAACAGGACGGTTCATATCTTTTTGGAAACGCAAATCTCTGTTGGTAATAATACCCACCAATTTATTATCTGCATCGATCACCGGAATACCTCCGATCTTGAATTCCTTCATAATTTGAAAAGCGTCTGCCACCGTAGCATCTTTACGAAGGGTGATGGGATCCTGGATCATTCCACTTTCAGAACGCTTTACCTTTCTAACCTCTTCGGCCTGACGTTCTATGCTCATATTCTTATGAAGCATGCCAATTCCACCTGCCTGGGCAATGGCAATAGCCAGTCCTGCCTCAGTAACGGTATCCATCGCTGCAGAAACGACAGGAACATTTAAACGTATTTTTTTGGTAAGGTAAGTTCCGGTATCCACATCGCGTGGCAAAACTTCAGAATATGCGGGTACTAATAATACGTCGTCGTAAGTTAGTCCTTCAGCTACAAATTTTTGGGGATCGAGTTGCATAGCAAATAATTATTAAGAGTTACTATTTGCCGGGCAAAAATACGATTATATCTGCTATTCTGCAATAGCAATATGAATATAGATCGTTTTGATGAAAAGTTTACAATTGAATTAAAAAAAACAACCATGTCACCACTTTGAAGATTTCTTTGTTTTACTATTGCAGACATAAGGGCAACTATTTGATTTATTAGTGCAAATCAAATGTTGTTAATAGGAAAATGTCCCTTAAATTTATGCTGCTCAACTAAAGCTTTCCAGGTCTGGAAGGCTTTTTTTATTTGTGCTCCCCCCCTTGCGCATCTGCCTTATTTTACGCTAAAAATTATATTTTTGAGACACACAAATGTAAACAAGGAATTTAACAATCTATATTGCAGGCAAATATGAAAGACAAGGAGCAGACTAAGCAGAAATTAATATCAAGTGTTGGAGCAATTATCAGATCAAAGGGTTATCATGGCTTGGGCGTCAATGCCATAGCCCGCGAGGCGGGAGTAGATAAAAAATTAATTTACAGATACTTTGGAAATGTGGACACCTTAATTGAAACCTATGTGGTCCAAAAAGACTATTGGCTATCCTTCAATAAAAA
>NZ_QAIL01000157.1:10973-22044 GCF_003061025.1 Pedobacter sp. HMWF019
ATCTTGCCTTAATCATTACGACCATATTCGAAAAGCAGTTTGAGTATTTCTTTGATGAGGAAGAAATGCAAAAGATCATCCTCTGGGAAATATCTGAAAAAACTGAACTGATGAATAGTCTTTGCAGGGTAAAGGAGAATTTTGGCGATAAGCTCTTTGCAGAAACAGATAAATTCTTTTTAAATTCCAATGTGAATTTCAGATCGATCAGTGCTTTATTAGTAGGCGGCATTTATTATCTGATCCTTCATTCCAAGAAAAATGATTGCAAAGCCTGCGGTATTGATGTTAATACAGAGGAGGGAAAAAACGAGATCAGGAAAGCCATCAGACAAATTGTACACTGGTCGCTCAACTTACGGAATGAACCCGTGGGAACCTATATGCCTGATTTTACAGAAAGTTTTAAATAATACTCATTGACCTCAGTGGTACTGATGCGTAAAAAAATCATCTGCGAAGATTTCCTATCTTAGTTGCTTAAACAGATAACTTCATGAAAACATCTTTTAAGTTACCATTCATTGTACTGCTGGCCATCATGGCCTCCTGTAATAAAGGTGATCAGAAAAGCAATCCTTTTTCTGTAAAGAGCAAACTGCCCTACCAGGCACCGGAATTTGACCAGATCAAAGACAGTGATTTTAAACCCGCATTTGAGGAAGGGATGAAAATACACCTGGAAGAAATCCAGAAGATTGCAGACAATCCCCAGGCCCCTACTTTTGAGAATACTTTAGTGGCCATGGAAAAATCAGGCGAAATGCTGACCCGGGTAAACCGGGTATTTGGTCTGCTTACGGGAGCAAACACGAATGACCAGCTTCAAAAACTACAGGAAGAGATGGCCCCTAAGCTTTCCGCTCACGAGGATGCCATTTATTTAAATGCTAATTTATTCAAACGAATAGAAACCATATACAAATCCAGAACTACCTTAAAACTGGATCCGGAATCTTTGCGCCTGGTAGAATTTCAATACCAGGAATTTGTACTTGCGGGTGCTAAACTTTCTAACCAAGACAAATCCAAACTCAAGAAACTGAATGAGCAGGAAGCTTCTCTGAGTGCGAAATTTTCAAACCAACTGCTGGCCGCAGCAAAAGCGGGTGCTGTGGTGGTGAATGAAAAAACTGAGCTCGCTGGCTTATCTGAAGGAGAACTTGCAGCAGCAGCACAAACTGCCAAAGCTAATAAGGCAAAAGGAAACTGGGTATTGCCTTTGCAAAACACCACACAGCAACCCTCATTTGTACAATTGTCTAACCGCGCCACACGGCAGAAATTATTTGATGCTTCCTGGAACAGGGCGGAGAGAAATGACAGCAATGATACTCGGAAAACAATTGTAGAAATTGCAAAAATACGCGCTGAAAAGGCAAATTTAATGGGTTTTCCTAATTATGCAACCTGGAAATTGCAGGACCAAATGGCTAAAAGCCCTGAGGCTGTAGATGCATTTTTCAATCAACTGGTACCTTCGGCAACAGCCAAGGCAAAGGTGGAGGCCGCTGAGATCCAAACCCAAATAGACAAGCAGAAAGGTGGCTTTAAACTGGAGCCTTATGATTGGAATTATTATGCAGAGCAGGTACGTAAAGCAAAGTATGATCTTGATGAAGGACAAGTAAAGCCTTATTTTGAACTGAATAAAGTTCTTAAAAACGGGGTATTTTATGCGGCTACACAACTATATGGAATCACTTTTAAAGAGCGGACAGATCTTCCCGTTTACCAGAAGGATGTAAAGGTTTTTGAGGTTTTTGACAAGGACAATTCAACTATAGGTTTGTTCTATTGTGATTATTTTAAAAGAGACAATAAATCTGGCGGTGCCTGGATGGACAATATGGTTGGACAATCCAAACTTTTGGGTACTAAACCTGTGATCTTTAATGTTTGCAATTTCACAAAACCTGCTGCAGGTCAGCCTGCATTGATCAGCTTTGACGATGTGACCACAATGTTTCACGAATTTGGACATGCCTTACACGGGCTATTTGCCAGCCAGCAATACCCAAGTTTGTCTGGTGCCAATGTTGCCAGAGATTTTGTTGAATTCCCTTCTCAGTTCAATGAGCATTGGGCAATGGATCCTAAGGTATTTAAGAATTATGCCATTCATTATAAAACCGGAGAGCCTATGCCACAAATACTGGTAGATAAGATCAAAAAAGCAGGTGGTTTTAACCAGGGCTATGCACTAACAGAAGTTTTGGCCGCAGCTGCACTGGATATGCAATGGCATAAACTTACGGTGAAAGATCCCTTACAGGATGCAGATCAATTTGAAACGTCTGCCTTAAAAAAGACACATCTTGATCTTTCCTACGTGCCCCCACGTTACCGTTCCAGCTATTTCCTGCACATATGGGGTAATGGTTATGCCGCAGGGTATTATGCCTATCTATGGACCGAAATGCTGGATCATGATGCCTTTTCCTGGTTTGAAGAAAACGGAGGTTTGACACTAGCCAATGGTCAGCGTTTTAGAGATATGATTTTATCCAGAGGAAACACAGAGGATTATGGTAAAATGTTCCGGGATTTCCGCGGCCATAATCCTAGTATCGCTCCTATGCAGAAATACAGGGGGTTACCCGTGAAATAAAAATTAACGCTCTCGTTTTATTCTTCTGGTTCAGTATGCTGACGCAATTGTTTTGGTCCTTGAGGCCAGATGAAGGCAGTGGTCTGTTTTTTCCAGCCCAGGCTTTTATAAAAATCACCTTTTCCGGGTGCTGCTGTCAGGGTTACAAAATGGTAATTTTCCAACAGGCCATTAAGTCTGTTGACCATCATTTTACCTAAACCATTTCCCTGAAAATCCGGATCAACAACTATATCCCCCAGCATGGCATAATAACGGCCATCATCTATAGTTCTTCCAAAACCAATAAGTTGCTCGTCGTTATAAATAAAGATTGTCCAGCTACTTGTTCTAAACGCTTTTTCTATCTCTTCAGGTACACGGACACGCCAGTTCACTTTATCAAAAAGTGCACAAACATAGGCCCAGTCAATTGCGGAAAGATCTGGATTGATCTTAGTGGTAAACGCTGAACTTTTTACAGATACTTCCGGCATAGTTAAAGGGGCTGTTTCCATATAACGTTGGAGTCACATTTTAGTTTTAAAAAGTAAAATAAGTTAATTGCGGCAAATATGCAGATTAATTGAATTCCAAGCAACTGTGCAAATTGTTTTTCAAGCGTTTTAGATGAATTGTGACTTAGAGATCCCAAGCAAAAGGAACGAACAAAGTGGTTAAGTGCTTTTAGTATATACACTGCCCTAATCCTGTCTAAAATCAGACGATCATCATTTGCAATTTTATTTTCAAAATTGAGAATTAATTATTTATAATTGTGAAATTTATTTTAATCGCTCTCTTCATGAAAAGAAAGATTACGCTATCCTTTTTTTTAGTTATTGGTGCAATAACTATCTATGCTCAGCAAAAAGCATCCACACCTAAAACATTTAAATACGGAAAAGTAGATCCAACTGAATTTGAAACCAAAGTTTCAGGTATAGATTCTGCAGCACGTGGAGTAAAGCTTTTTGACGTTGGAAGATCCTGGTTTGAAGTGAGTCCAAAAACAGGGAACTTTGTCAACGTATACGAAAGGCATATACGATTCAAGGTACTGAATAAGACAGGATATGACATCGCTGACCTCGAAATTCCACTCTACCGTGGGTCAGCTGGATCAGAGGAGTTACTAGACTATATGGATGCAGCCACATATAATCTGGAAAACAAGCAAATTGTTGTCAGTAAACTGGCCAAAGATGCAAAGTTTTCAGAAAAACATGATAAAAACTGGACTGTAAAAAAATTCACCCTGGCCAATGTGAAAGAAGGTTCTATTGTGGAGTATAAATACCGGATCAAATCTGATTTTATCTTCAATTTACGGCAGTGGAATTTTCAAAGCTCTGTACCTACCCTATATTCCGAATATGACATCCGCATACCGGAGTATTTAAGGTATAAAGTAACTCCCGGTGGTTATGTTCCTGTAAACCTTGTAAAACGGGAACAAATCAATGAAAATTATTACATCCCCGCTTCCGGACAGGAAAAATCTGGAAATGTCCAGGCAACGGCATTAGAGATGAAATATGTTGCGGAAAATGTTCCGGCAATAAAAGCAGAGAGCTTCATCACAACTTTAGACGATTACATCTCCAAACTCGATTTTGAACTCACGTCTACCAAATATCCCAACAGTCTTTATAAAGACTACAGTTCAACCTGGCCAAATATCGTCAAAATGCTGATTGAAGATGATAACTTTGGACATTTTGTAAAGAAAAACGGGTATGCCAAAGCCACATTACCTTCGATTATAAAGAATGAAACTGATCCACAGATCAAAACCCAGCTTATTTTCGACTATGTAAAAAACACCCTTAAATGGAACGACAGACATAGTAAGTATACATCGGAGACCAATCCGAAAACCATCTTCGAGAAAAAGGCAGGCAACAGTTCTGACATCAATTTATCGCTGCTGAATCTATTGACCGAGGCGAAAATAGCTGCTGTACCAGTACTGGTGAGTACAAGGGAAAACGGAGCGCATCCTGGTCATCCCCTTCTTGAAAAATTCAATAATGTTATTGTACAAGTGGTATTGGGAGATAAGACCTACCTCCTGGATGCTACAGATAAATACTTAACTGGTGATCTGATTTCCTATGAGAATCTGGCACACCAGGGCTTCAAACTAAATTTAGATACTGACGCACCTTCAGGAGAGTGGATCTCATTAGAGCAAAGTACAACCAGTAAAAATAATACCTATTATAACCTTGTTTTAAGCGAAGACAACAAGCTTTCGGGAACTTTGTATCTGTCTTTCAGCAATTACGCAGCATTAACACAAAGAAATAAGTTTACCTCAGCCGTCAATGAGGCCGAGTTTATTAAAAATTATAAAAAAGATAAACCAGGAATTGAGGTGAAAAGCTTTAAGATCGAAAACCTGGATAATCCTTCAGAATTATTAACAGAGACCATGGAGGTCAATATTGAAGACAATGTTGAAGAAGCCGGGAACATGTTGTTACTGAGCCCCTTGCTATTTGAAAGAACTAAAGAAAATCCCTTTAAACAGGAAGAACGAAATTACCCCGTAGATTTTGCGTATCCGCTGGAAGAAAACTACAGGATTACAATTGAATTTCCAAAAAATTACACGCTGGATAAATTGCCTGCCAATGGTAAAGTGAAACTTCCAAATGATGAGGCTTCTTTCACCTACCTATTTTCTACAGAAGGCAATAAAGTAGCCATTATCAGTAAAATAAACATTTCCAAATCTGTATTTACAGCGGAGGAGTATGGCTATCTGAAAGAATTATTTAAAAGCATTGTTGAAAAACAAGCACAGCAACTGGTATTCAAAAAGAGCTAATTCAATGAAAACAATACTTTTCTCCATTCTGATTGGCATTGGCGCTGCTGCCCATGCTCAATCCCCTTATGATGTAGACAAAATTCCAGCCGAGCTGAGTAAAAATGCTTCTGTCGTTGTCCGAATGGAAGAGCGGGTCTTTGATTTGAAGAACATTAGTCATGCTACAATGACTTATAAAACGGCGGTTACCATTCTCAATAAGAATGGAGAGGAAGCTTCTTCTATGCAAGAGTATTATGATAAATTTTCCAGCATTTACAACTTAAGGGCAGTGATGTATGATGCAAAAGGAAATAAACTGAAGGATTATAAAAGTTCGGATTTTAAAGACAAAAGTGCAACTTCTGACGGAACCATCTACGACGACGGAAGAATGAAAGAACTTGACTTTCTGAACTCGAACTTCCCCTATACCATTGAATATAGCTATACTAAAGATTATACTGGTCTGACCAGCTATCCATCCTGGTATCCGGTTAGTGATTTCGGCTATTCACTTGAAAAATCTTCCTATATATTCAGAATCCCGGAAGGAATGTCTTTTAAATACATTCAGAGTCCTGGCTTAAAGACGGATTCTGTTAAGATAAAGGATAAAACAGAATATAAATGGGCTTGTGAAAACATCAAGGCATTGGAATATGAGCCTTTTGCCGCAGGACTAAAAAACATTATGCCTTGGGTATCCCTTGCACCTAATGATTTTGAGTACGACAATTCAAAGGGTAATATCGCATCCTGGAAAAACGTCGGGAGCTGGCTTTATACACTCAATAGTGAACCACAGATTTTACCCCCTGCGGTGAAGGCAAAAGTAGCCTCTCTGATCACTGATGCTAAAACACCTAAAGAAAAAATTAAAAGATTGTATAATTATTTACAATCCAACACCAGGTATGTGAGTGTGCAGCTGGGTATCGGTGGCTTGAAACCCATTAACGCAGATAAAGTAGCCGCCGTTAATTATGGCGATTGCAAGGCTTTATCCAATTATATGAAAACCTTACTTAATGAAGCTGGTATCGCGTCCAACCTGGTTGTTATTGGCTACGACATGCCTTCTATGAATCCAACGTTTTCCAGCCTGAATCAGGCAAATCATATGATTCTTTGTGTTCCTCTTCAGAAAGACACAGTGTGGCTGGAATGCACCAGTCAGCATAAGCCTGCGGGTTATCTGGCCAGTGGCTGTTCTGACAAGAATGTATTGCTGGTGACCGCAGATGGTGGCAAATTGGTACGGACCCCTGTCTACTCTCCTGCAGACAACTATCAGAAGAGAAGTATTAAAGTAAACCTGGATGAGCAGGGTGCTGCTGATGTGACCATTGATTCCAGATATGGCTGCGCACAATTTGATGATCATTTTCAAATGACATTGAGGGAACCCACAGAACAGCGAAAAAGACTCATTAATCAACTGGAAATCCCAAACCTGCAATTGAACAATTTTAGTTATGCCCAGCCGGATAAAAATATTCCTATGTTAAAGGAAAACATCAGCTTAAAAGTCCCCCAGCTTTTAACCAAAGGAGCAGATAAAATGTTCGTTACGTTAAATCTACTGAACCGCAGAGAAAGTGTTCCAGCTAAGGTGGAGGGTAGAAAAACATATTTTGCAGTCCCTTATGGTTACCAGGATGAAGATGAAGTCACTTTTATCATTCCAAAGGGGTATACGGTGGAATTTGTTCCCAAAGAAATACATATAGAATCAGAATTTGGCCAGTATACTTCAAAAGCTGTGGTTAAAGAAAATACCATTGTATATACCAGGGTACAAACAATGAACAGCAAGAAATACAGTCCGGAAAAATACAGTGCTTTTGTAGATTTTTACAAGAAGATCTATCAGGCAGATAAATCAAAAGGAGTATTGGCTAAGTTACCTTAGCCAATACCTGTTATTTTTTTCCAACAATTACTTTAGAGAATTCTTCTGTATTGAGGTATTTGTTGGCTAACAATTGAATCTGAACTGCATCAATTGTTTTAACCGTCTGGATATAGTTGTCATAATAGTCATAACCTAATCCGGAAAAATGGATGTTTTTAAACTTGTCGGCGTGTGAAAATGCATTTTCAAGACTTCCCAACATGGAACCCAGCATGTAATTACGTACAAGATCCAGTTCCAGATCTGGTACAAGCTCGGTTTTTAAAAGGCTGATTTCTTTTTCAATTTCTTCCATTGCACTGCTGCAGACTTCCGCGCCAACTTCAGTTGCAATAAAAAAGTAACCGGCATCTTTCATGGAAACCACTGCCGAGCCTATTCCATAGGTATAGCCTTTGTCTTCACGGATATTGGCCATTAATCTGGAACCAAAATACCCCCCCAGCAAACAGTTTAAAACCTGGAATCCTGCAAAATCAGGATGGGTTCTGTTGATGCTCCTGCTTCCCATTCGAATGGCAGATTGTATAGCGTCGGGCCGCTCAATTAAAATCTCCCCTTTTGGTGCAACCGGGAATTCAATATGATTCTGAACAGAAGCTTTATTGTTATTCCATCTACTACCAAAAATGGCATTCAACAGTTCAAACTCTTTCTGCTCAAATTTACCAGCTACAAATATAGAGCAGTTCTCTGGCTTATAGGTCGCATTATAATAATCGAGCAGGTCCTGACGCTGCAAGGCATCGTAATCTGAAAGATCGATACTTGCCCCGTAACTGGATTGTCCGAAAATGGAATGCGCAAAATGCTTACGGGCCAGAAAGTCATTCTTTTGAAGACTGACCTGCAGGGATTGTTTCTGGTTTTGTATAAAAATAGCCAGTTCCTGTTCAGGAAAGATACTTTCATCTACAATAGATTTAAGTATAGGCAATACGGATTTTAAATGTTTATTTAAGGTATAAAGCTTAATACAAGATTGATCTGCCCCGTATTCTGTTTGCAGAAAAGCGCCATAATAATCTACCTTATCTGCAATATCTCTGGCTGAGAGTTGAGCGGTTCCATTATTGACCAGGTGGTTTACCCCAATGGCCTGTAAAGGTTTTGAGGCCTGCCAGTTCACATTTTCAAATATGAATTCGATCCTCACCAGGTCTTGTTTACCGGCATTAATGGTATATACCTTTATACCATTGTCTAATTCCTGCTCTTGAGGCGCTATAAATTTAATATCATTAACCTGTTTAGATTCAGGTACGAGTGTACGATTAAGCATCTTTAGCGATTAAATAGTATAAAGTGGAACATTGGGATGGGACAAAAGTCCGTAGGGCGGCCTGCTGCATTTGCTCTTTAGTAACGCCAAGGTAGCGGTCTATCTCTGTGTTGAGGAGCGCCGCATCCCCTAAAAGCTCATAGTAAGCCAGATTCATGGCCTTATCCAGCAAACTCATTTCTGCAAAGACCATAATGGACTCTGATTTGTTTTTGACCTTGGTCAGTTCGTCTGTAGTAACCGGTTCAGCTTTCAACTTTTCGAGTTCTGCCCATATGGCTTGTTCAGCTTGCTCAGGTTGAACGCCTTCTACCAGTTTACCTTCAACCACAAATAAACCTTCGTCTATACTGCTGGTAATATAGGCATGAATATCACTGAACAATTGTTGTTCTTTGAGTAAACTATTGTACAAACGCGAAGATTGTCCCTGCGAAAGCACATCAGAAATCAGGTCAAAGCACTGATAATCTTTGCTGTCTCTGGCTGGCATTTTAAAGGCCATATAGATGCCATTCAAAGGAACCTTAGCGTAAACTGTTTCTTTACGTTCTTCGGTTTGCTGGGGTTCTTTCGGTAAATTCCGGAGATACTTCTCTCCGGCAGGGATTGGCGCAAACCATTTTTCAGCCAGTGCCTTTACATCTTCTGTCTTTACATTTCCTCCAACAACCATGATGGCATTTTGAGGATTATAATGTTTTTTAAAGAAGGCTTTGACATCTTCCATTTTAGCATCTTCAATCTGCTTCAGGTCCTGGCCAATGGTTGCCCACTGGTAAGGGTGCTTTGTATAGGCCAGTGGTCTTAATTTCAGCCAGACGTCGCCGTAAGGTTGATTAAGATATCTTTGTTTAAACTCTTCGCAAACCACATTACGTTGAGTTTCCAAACTCTTTTCAGAAAAAGCCAGGCTCAGCATACGATCGCTTTCCAGCCAGAACGCAGTTTCCAGGTTTACTGCCGGCAAAGTGATGTAATAATTGGTGATGTCGTTGCTGGTAAAGGCATTGTTTTCCCCACCTACCCGTTGCAGAGGCTCATCGTAAACGGGAATGTTTACGGACCCGCCAAACATCAGGTGCTCAAACAAATGCGCAAAGCCGGTCTTATCCGCTTCTTCATCCCTGGCACCAACATCGTATAAAATATTTAATACCGCCATCGGCGTCGTATCATCTTCGTGTACCAGAACACGTAATCCGTTAGCTAATGTAAAACGGTTAAAGTCTACCATATTTAAAAAAATAATTCTGCCAAAGATAGGAATTTATGATTAGGCTAAATGTGATAATCTTGTGAAATAAAAAGAACAGAACTTATGGTATATTTGCAGTATGAATACTGCTGATTTATTACACAGGGCACTGCATTTTGACTTTTTAAGCAAAGAAGAGGGTGTCTTTTTGTACCACCATGCCTCCACTGCTGAACTGGCTTATATTGCTAATGAACTGAGAAAAAAGCAGGTACCCAGTGGAAAAGTGACCTGGCAGATTGACAGGAACGTGAACACCACCAATGTGTGCATTGCAAACTGTAAATTTTGTAATTTCTTCAGAAGACCTGGGCATGACGAGAGCTATATTACCGATATTGAAACTTATAAACAGAAAATAGAAGAAACTTTTCGCTTAGGTGGAGATCAGCTTCTGCTGCAGGGAGGACATCACCCCGATCTTGGCCTGGAGTTTTATGCCAATCTGTTCAAACAGCTTAAAGAACTTTATCCTGACCTGAAACTTCATGCTTTAGGCCCGCCGGAAATTGCGCACGTTGCCAAACTGGAAGGATTATCGCATACAGAAGTTTTAAAGGCTTTAAAAGAGGCCGGAATGGATTCGTTACCTGGCGCTGGTGCTGAAATTCTGAACGACCGGGTTAGAAGACTGATTTCTAAAGGAAAATGTGGTGGCCAGGAGTGGCTGGATGTGATGCGCGCTGCCCATCAACTCGACATTACAACCTCTGCGACCATGATGTTTGGTCATGTGGAAACCATCGAAGAGCGTTTTGAGCATCTGGTTTGGATCAGAGAAGTACAAAGTGAAAAACCTGCAGAGGCAAATGGCTTTTTAGCCTTTATTCCATGGCCTTTCCAGGACGACGGCACATTATTAAAGAGACTTCGTGGAATCAGCAATAATGTATCTGGCGATGAATATGTAAGAATGCTGGCGTTGAGCAGAATCATGCTGCCAAATATTAAAAATATACAGGCTTCGTGGTTAACCGTTGGAAAAGCAGTAGCGCAATTATGCCTGCATGCCGGCGCAAATGATTTTGGTTCTATTATGATTGAGGAAAATGTAGTTTCTGCTGCTGGTGCTCCACATCGGTTTACGGCTAAAGGAATCCAGGATGCGATTCGGGAAGCTGGATTTGAACCTCAGCTTAGAGGTCAGAAATACAACTACCGCGATCTTCCTGAACACCTGGAAGAACAGGTGATCAATTATTAAT
>NZ_QAIL01000158.1 GCF_003061025.1 Pedobacter sp. HMWF019
GAATGATGAAATAGAAGATAAGTTGAAAGTAAAGGTAAAACATCCGGGCTTTTCAGTACCTGAGCATTATTTTGACCAGCTTACGGAAAGAATTCAGACGAAGGTATCGATGGAAAAGTTAAAGGATCTTTCCGCTGGAGAAGGCTTTGCTGTTCCTGCCTCTTATTTTGAACAGCTGGAAGCAAGAATAAAAGAAAAAACCACAACGGTTAAATCAAAGAAAGAAGCTGGCATATTCCGTTTATGGCGATCAGACATCGTTAAATATGCTTCTGCGGCCTGCTTTGTTCTGGTGAGTGCCTTTGGTCTGTATATGAACAATCACCGCAGCATTCCTGCAGCAAAATCTACAGATATTGCGACAGAACAAAACCTGTTTGATATTGATGAACAAATGATCATCGATCATATTCAAGCCAACAAAAACGTAAAAACAACAACCAATGCTTCAGAAAAAGAATTGGAAGATTATATTTTAAATAACTATTCTCAAACCGACATTGCTTCGAACCTTTAAAAAGACAGAAGTATAATTTGAGTAAAACTATAAGAACATGAAAAACCTCATCGTATTGACTTTTTTAATCTGCCTTGGCCAATTTGCTTCAGCACAGCGTCAAAATGAAAGAAGCAATGACATTGAGTCTTACAAAGTGGCCTATCTGACCAGTAAACTCGAACTAACACCCGAAGAATCCAGAGCTTTCTGGCCAATTTATAACAACTGGCAAAAGGAACAAGCAGCGTTACGGGCAGAGCGTGCGGAAAAAATGATCAGCTTTAGAAAAACAAATGAAATCGATGACCTTTCTGACAACCAGGTAGAGTCATTATTAACCAACGAGCTTAATTTTAAACAAAAAGCGCTGAACATTGAGAAGAAATATTATTACCAGTTAAAATCCGTCCTGCCCATAAAAACGGTTGGAAAATACTACAGAGCCCAAGAAACATTCAAAAAGGAATTACTAAACCGTTATCGTGACGGCAGAAAGCGGGATTAACCCATTTTTTGCCTTTTAATCAGGTAAGCCTGCAGCACCGGAATAAAACCCTCCGCCAAATCAGCATCTATCCTGTCAATCTTATACTGCGCACATTTCAATTGAATTTGCTGCCGGTAGGCCTGCATCTGTTGCAGATAACGCTCTCTGACTTTGGAGGGATGCAGCTTTAAAGATGCACCTGTCTCCATATCAATAAACTCATAAGGTTTATTCTCAAATTCAAAAGCAACCTCTTTAGCCCTGTCGATTACATTAAACAGGATGACCTCATGTTTATTGAACTTTAAATGCTGTAATGAAGAAAATATGGCATCCAGTTGATGTTCCTGCCGGATGGTCTGAAGCATATCACTAAACACAACCACCAGCGACCTTTTGTGAATCAACTCAGCTACCTGGTGTAAAGCAACCGCCAGGTCTGTTGGTACGTTGACCTTTTCACGCTGCAATGCCCTCTCCAATTCAGCAAATAAATATTTCTGGTGCATTCCTGTAGACTTCGCAGGCGTGTTCAGGATCACCTGATCTGTAAACAAACTCAAACCAAAAGCGTCCCGTTGCCGCTTTAAAAGAAAGATCAGTGCAGCAACTGCCTGTACCGAAAAGCGAAGTTTATTAAACTTGCCACCGGGAAAATACATAGATGAAGAAACATCTATTACAAACTGACAACGCAAATTTGTTTCCTCTTCGTATCGCTTGCTATACAATTTATCCGTCTTAGCAAAAAGCTTCCAGTCTATATTTTTAACATTATCTCCCGGGTTATAGGCCCGGTGTTCTGCAAACTCAACCGAAAACCCATGGAACGGACTCTTGTGCAAACCGGTAATAAAACCTTCCACAACCTGTCTGGCCAGCAGTTCCAGATTATCCAGGGCATTTAAGTTCTCAGGGTCGAGTTGCGATGACATACCATAAATCTAGTAAAAATATACCTGCATAAAAAAAGCGTCTGCAAAACACAGACGCTTTCAAATATATCAGATTGTAATTACAATTGTTTATCTAATTTTCCTGCAAGTACCGATTTTGGAACTGCACCTACTTGTTTATCCACTACTTCACCACCTTTGAAGAACAACAAAGCAGGAATGTTACGAATTCCAAATTGTGTGGAGATCTGAGGGTTGTTATCCACATTCACTTTACCCACGATCGCTTTTCCTTCATATTCTTTGGAGATCTCATCAACAACGGGACCTACCATACGACACGGACCACACCATTCTGCCCAAAAGTCTACTAAAACGGGTTTATCAGATTTTAATACAACTTCCTCGAAGTTTGCATCTGTGATTTCTAAAGCCATAATTTCTATTTTATTTAATTGATTCTTATTTACTTACTTAGAGCTAGAATGAGTAGAAACATTTGAACTTATTGTTGCCCTTGTGATTACAAAGATATAATCAATACTAATGCCATTACGTTTGTAATGTCAAAATGACATTAGTTCAACTTATAATTGACAACATTCAAACCAGTTAACTGTTCAAGAAAATGGTTATTCGGGTTTATTTTTAACGATTTTGACGGCAAATCCAGTTGAATATTCTGTTCTCTATCATATACGGCAAAATTAAGTTTACAGTTCTGCTGATCTGTACTGGCCTTATTATCTTCTATAATTTCATGTATAGAGCTTAGGAAAGCTGCATTAATTCCTTCTATAGGTATTTGTATCGTCAGTGATTTGGCCAGTTTATCTCTCAGATCAGAAAGCAGGGCTATCGAAGTAATTTTAAACTCCCAATCCCCTTCCTTTCTAAAACGCTCTCCAACCCTTCCGCGGATCTGCAGGAAGTAACCATCGGTCAGGAATTGTTTGAACTTAATAAAATCCTCTCCAAAAAGGGCCAGTTCACAACTGTCATCATAATCCTCAAAAACAATCGTTCCAAAGGGCTTTCCAGTCTTGGTCATTCGCTGAGCCGCTATTACCACCAAACCGCCTACCACCAGCTCCCTGTTCTTAAGGGCTTCAAACTCCGCAAGTACCTCCTCATTGGTATCTCCAGTTCTGATTTTATTGATAATACTCAGGTGTTTCACCGAATGTTGACAGAAATTCTGCAGTTCAAATTTATAATTATCCAGTGGATGCCCACTTAAAAAGATCCCGATGGCATCCTTTTCATATTTTAGACGGTCAATCAATCCCCATTCGGGAGCAACTGGTAAAGGGGGTTCCATGATCAGATCTGCAATAGAGCCCCCAAACAGAGAGGATTGTGAAGAAGCCCCGTTGTTCTGGAAATCATTTGCATATTTGATCAGTTTCTCTATCCCGTTCAATTTGTCATTAATCCCCACATGAAAATACTGTGCCCGGTGGAAACCAAAGCTGTCAAATGCCCCGCTGTACACGAAACTCTCATAAGCCTTCTTATTGACAGTCCGGGTATTGGAACGTTTTGCAAAATCGTAAACACTGACAAAGTGGCCCTTTTCTGCCCTTTCTTCAATGATACTCTCTACGGCTTTCTCCCCTACACCCTTTACCCCGGAAAGTCCAAAACGGACTTCACCGCGATCGTTTACCGAGAATTTAATACCCGATTCGTTTACATCCGGCCCAAGTACCTGAACGTTCATTTGCCGGCATTCTTCCATGAAAAAAGCTACCTGTTTAATATCACTCATGTTGTTGGACAATACCGCGGCCATATATTCTGCAGGGTAATGTGCTTTTAAATAAGCTGTCTGATAAGCAATCCAGGCATAACAGGTAGAGTGCGATTTATTAAAAGCATAAGAAGCAAAAGCTTCCCAGTCTTTCCATATCTTCTCCAGTACTTGTGGTGCATGTCCCTTTTCTGCCGCCTGAGTTACAAACTTCGGCTTCATCTTGTCCAGAACATCTTTCTGTTTCTTACCCATAGCTTTACGCAAAACGTCGGCCTCACCTTTGGTAAATCCGGCCAGCTTCTGCGACAAAAGCATCACCTGTTCCTGGTAAACGGTAATTCCATAGGTTTCTTTCAGGTATTCCTCACAAGCATCCAAATCATATTTGATTTCTTCCTCCCCATTCTTCCGGCGAACAAAACTTGGAATATACTCCAGTGGTCCTGGACGGTACAAGGCGTTCATTGCAATAAGATCGGCAAATACCGTCGGCTTAAGTTCCTTCATGTATTTCTGCATCCCGTTACTCTCGTACTGGAAGATTCCAATGGTTTCCCCCCGCTGGAAAAGTTCATAGGTTTTAACATCATCAATAGGAATTTCATCGGGATTCAACTCAATGCCACTTCTCAGTTTCACCAGTTTTACCGTATCCTTGATTAGAGTCAGGGTCTTTAAACCCAAAAAGTCCATTTTCAGTAATCCAGCACTTTCTACTACCGAGTTATCAAACTGGGTTACATACAAATCTGAATCTTTTGCCGTAGCAACCGGTACGAAATTGGTAATATCATCCGGTGTAATGATCACGCCACAGGCATGAATCCCTGTATTCCTTAAAGAACCTTCTAATATTTTCGCTTGTTGTATGGTTTCCGCACTCAGGTCCTTAGATCCAGCCATAGCCTTAAGCTCTACAACCTTTTCATATTCATCCGCTCTAAGCGCTTCTTTTAAGTTCTTTTCATCCAGGTTAAAGATTTTGGCCAGCTTCATATTTGGGATCAGCTTGGCAATCTTATCTGCTTCAAAAAGCGGTAAATCTAATACCCTTGCAGTATCCCTGATGGAAGACTTGGCTGCCATGGTTCCGTAAGTAATGATCTGGGCAACCTGATTGGCCCCATATTTCTTAATTACATAGTCCATAACCCTTCCGCGGCCCTCATCATCAAAGTCAATATCGATATCGGGCATAGACACCCTGTCCGGGTTCAGGAAACGCTCAAAAAGCAGATCATACTTAATCGGGTCAATATTGGTTATTCCCAAGCAATAGGCTACAGCAGAACCTGCAGCAGAACCCCTTCCTGGTCCAACAGATACATCCAGGTTCCTGGCCTCCGCAATAAAATCCTGAACAATCAGGAAATATCCCGGGTATCCGGTTTTCTCTATGGTCTGCAACTCAAAATCCAGACGTTCTTTGATATCCGGTGTAATTTCTCCGTACCGTTTTTCCGCCCCAACATAAGTCAGATGTGCAAGATATTTATTCTCTCCCCTTTTTCCGCCATCCGCTTCATCCTCGGCCACAAGAAATTGTTCGGGAATACCAAATTTAGGTAAGAGTACCTCTCTGGCCAGTTTATAGCTTTCTACCTTATCTACAATCTCCCCAATATTGAGGATGGCTTCAGGCAGGTCTGCAAAGAGGTTTTTCATCTCCTCACCCGATTTAAAATAGTATTCCTGGTTGGGTAGACCATAACGATAACCACGCCCGCGTCCTATTGGCGTTGCCTGCTTTTCACCATCTTTTACACACAATAAGATATCGTGGGCGTTGGCGTCTTTTTTATTAATGTAATAGGTATTATTTGTTGCGATCAGCTTTACATCGTGTTTTTTAGCCAGGCTGATCAGCGATTTATTCACAATGTTTTCGTCATCCTGATTGTGACGCAGAACTTCTATATAAAAATCATCTTTAAATTGTTCTTTCCACCAGAGCAAAGCTTCTTCCGCTTGTTTTTCACCTACATTTAAGAGTTTACTCGGAATCTCTCCGTACAAGTTTCCCGAAAGAACCAAAATATCTTCCTTATAGGTTTCAATCACCTTTCTGTCTATCCTCGGCACATAATAAAAACCTTTGGTATAAGCAATAGAAGACATTTTGGCCAGATTGTGATAGCCCTTTTTATTCTTTGCCATTAATACAATCTGGAATCCGTTGTCTTTGCGACTCTTGTCCAGGTGATCTTCACATACAAAGAACTCACAACCTACAATTGGCTTTAGAACCACATCTACCGGCTCCTCTCCCTTCTCTACAGCAGCCTGGTTCCTGGCCTCTGCGCCTTTATTATAATTCAGAACCTGATTAACAAAATGAAAAGCACCCATCATATTGGCGTGATCAGTCATGGCCACTGCAGGCATTTTATCTGCAGCCGCAGCTTTGATCAGATCAGGAATATTGATGGTAGATTGTAATACGGAAAATTGTGTGTGGTTGTGTAAATGCGCAAATACGGCATTCTTCAATTCCTCCTGATTTTCCTTCAAGGCCTGTCTCGACAGACCACCACCCTCTGCCTTTTTTAGACGCTCACGAATTCCCTCAGAAGCGGCCTTAAGGTTAATATGTTTTAATCCTGTTGTTGGAATAACACCTGGATTACGTTCTTTGAAAGCCCTTACATAATCTGCATCCCTTTTGAGTTGTTCCGGTTTAAATCCATCAATTTTCAACAATTGCAGGAAACACCTCGTTGTCGCTTCAACGTCGGCAGTTGCATTGTGTGCTTCTGCAAAGGGTTCACCAAAAAGATATTGGTGCAATTCAGTTAGATTAGGCAATTTAAATCTACCTCCTCTTCCTCCTGGCAACTTTAGGAGTTCAGCAGTCACTTCAGTACAGGTATCCAATACAGGCATATCTGCCAACCGGTTTTCTACGCCATACCGGTAAAACTCACAGCCCATAATATTGACGTCAAAACCAATGTTCTGACCTACTATAAATTCAGCTTTGGATAAGGCGATATTGAATTTTGCCAGAACTTCTTCAAGTTCTATTCCCTGCTCTTCTGCCAGTTCTGTAGAAATTCCGTGGATACGTTCTGCATCATAGGGAATATTAAATCCCTTGGGTTTAACCAGATAATCTTGATTTTCTATCAGTACACCAAACTCATCATGGAGCTGCCAGGCAATCTGTATACAACGCGGCCAATTATCGGTATTGGTAATGGGCGCATTAAAATTACCTGGTAAACCAGTCGTTTCGGTATCAAAAATCAAATACATATGGGGGTAATTAAGGATTCTCGCTTAAAAAAAAGAATAGCCAAAATTACGGATTTTTTAAATGTTCCGAATGCTTAAACGGGAATAAATTCCTAATTTTCTAAGCTCCTGATTTTTCCGCTTCTAATGTACAGCTAACTTTTGCTTTGCCGCAGATTTATGTTCCTGCGAAACCAGTTTAGTGGTATCATATCCTTTCTCCTTGCAACGGGCAATAATATCATTAAGCAATTGGTCTTCAAGCTGAGGTTTCCTTGCCATAATAAATAAATATTTATGCTTAGGATGTCCGATCACTACATAGGAATAATCTTCTGCGAGTTCGATCACCCAGTAGTCTACTTTAAAAGGCCATACGAACTGGGCTTTATAAATGGCATTACCAGTACCCCTGACTGTAAACAACTTAGAGCGGATATATTTTTGCTTTTGCTCTCCAACAACTTTGTAAGTGGTAAATACTGCATAATACCCGTCTGGATGGATCACATAAGTCTCGATCGTGTGCCTCCAGTGCTTATCCAGGAACGTTGGGATGGAGCAAAGCGAGTACCACTTTCCGGCATAAGAGAGCACATCTACTTTTTCAACAGGTATATTGTCCATATCAAGTTCTCGTTTCTATAGTATTAAGCAAATGTAAATTCTTTATCATAAAACCCCCAAGGAATCATAAAGTTTTAAAAAGCATTTTTTATAAAGCAGTAATTGTATAAC
>NZ_QAIL01000159.1 GCF_003061025.1 Pedobacter sp. HMWF019
AATTTAATCAAGATCAGTTGCTAGATAAAAAAATCCGGAAAGTGTTGACGCACCGTCCGGACAAGGTTTTGTTTAGCTGTAGAAAAACACTAGCGAATGTTTTCACTTGATTATTAGCTAATTAAATTATTACATCCAAACTTATCAAAGTTAATGAAAATTAATCTAAACCGTCTTATCCAAAAAGACGAAATACGCCATGCTATATCCAAAAGTCAAAGCCATTTTAATAGCGCCTTTTCCCCGGATGCCCAACGTAAGTCGTTTTTAAAAAAGACACGAAACAACATACTAATGAAAGTACAAATTATAGCCATACTCATGGGGATCGGGCTATTTCAAGTACACGGCAACACCTATGCACAAAACATAACATTGCATCGCAAAAACAGTGGACTTGAAACCATCCTCAAAGAATTTGAACGACAAAGCGGCTATACCCTCTTCTATAAACAGAACGAAGTAACCGCCGTTAACGATGTTTCAATAGAATTGACAAATGTACCATTGCGCCAAGCACTACAAAATACACTTCAAAACCTGGGCTTCAGTTTCGAGTTCTTTGACAAAACCATCGTATTGAAAAAGAACCTGCCCTCACCGTCATCAACTTCAAACAAAACAGCTGAACCACTATTTTCCCAAAATTACATTATAGGTAAAGTCATAGATGAAAATGAAAAACCAATTGCGGGAGTTACGATAAAACTGAAATCTAACCCTTCTAAAGCGGTCACCTCCCAGGAAAATGGTGTATTTAAATTACCAGTATCTGCAGAGAACGAAATTTTAATTATCTCCTGCATTGGATATGAAGTTCAGGAAGTGAAATCCAGCTTTAATCCCGACAAAATGATCATTAAGATGAAAAAGAAAGATTTTGATTTGGGAGAAGTCGTTGTAACCGGCACAGGAATAAATCGGAATAAAGACAGCTTTACCGGAACAACCGCTAAATTTTCAGGTGATGAACTTAAAGCCATAAGCAATAACAACATCATCCAAAGTTTAAAAACACTGGATCCCTCCTTTCTTCAGATCGAAAACAATTTATCAGGATCCAATCCCAACGTGATGCCCGTGATAGAAGTTAGAGGTAAAAGCAGTATTCCCAGCACAACACTAAAAGATCAGTTTGGTTCAGATCCAAACCAACCTCTATTCGTCCTCGACGGTTTCCCCACCAGTTTAGAAACCATTGTAGATTTAGATATGAACAGAATAGCTTCCGTAACAATATTAAAAGACGCTGCATCAACAGCCCTATATGGTTCACAAGCTTCTAACGGTGTCGTAGTCATCGAAACCATAAAACCATTACCAGGAAAACTTCGGTTCACTTATACCCAGGATTTCAGACTGGAAATGCCAGATCTTACCGCTTACAACATGATGAACGCCGTAGAAAAACTGGAATTCGAACGTTTGTCGGGCCGGTATACAGAAGATACAAATCCAGATTTAGCCATTTTTCTTGACAAATTATACAATACACACCTATCGTACGTAAAAAAGGGAATGGACAGCTATTGGTTAAGCGAACCACTCCAGAACGGATATTCAACCAACTCCTCTATTAACGCTTCTGGTGGAGATGCAGCGTTCACCTACAATGTAGGCATGAACTACCGGATTGGAAAAGGCGCAATGAAAGGTTCAGAAAGGAACAGTTATAGTGGCAGTATTAATCTGATGTATAGGAAAAATGGCTTAAACATCAACAACATCACCTACATCAGAGGTAACAAATCAAGCGAATCTCCATATGGCTCATTTGCAAAATACGTAAATACAAACCCTTATTATGAGAAAAACTACGATAATCCTTTTCTGGAAATAAGCCGGCAGGCCAATGGAACAGGTACCACGCTCTATGTCACTAACCCGCTGTATGATGCCATGCAACCGCAATACAATAATTCTACAAGTATGGCGGTACAAAACAACTTTAATACAAATTATGATTTTACAACATCATTGAAGTTGAACGTAGCCATTGAGATCACCAAAGGTTCCAGCGTATCTAAAAATTACAAATCACCACAGATGAGTGAATTTGCCAACACGCCAATCCTCAGAAAAGGAAAATACTCAGACTTTAGGAACGACAATTTTTCTTATCAGGGAAATCTAATGCTTACCTTTTACAAGACACTAGCCGACAAACACAGCATCACTGCCAACTGGCGAAGCACCATCTCAGAAAGCAATAACAGTGCATACAATACCACAGCAGAGGGCTTCCCTGAAGGAAATTTAGGAAATCCAAGATTTGCTTACAATTATCCGCAGGATGCTTCCCCTTCAGCTTCCAGCAATGTTTACCGATCATTGAATACTACAGTATCCGTAAATTACGCTTACGATAACAAATACCTTTTCGATTTTGTGTACCGTCTCGATGGTTCTACCGCCTATGGCAGTAACAAACAGTTTTCACCATATTATGCCTTCGGATTGGGGTGGAATCTTCACAAAGAAGACTTTATAAAAAACCAATCCTGGATCAATTCATTAAGATTAACAGGAAATATCGGTGTTACAGGAAATCAGAACTTTGCAAACATCAGTTCCATCTCCATTTATAACTACAACACCAAATCCAACTACAACCAATTCGGACAAGGCGTAAGCCTGGATATGCTAGGCAACCCAAATCTGGAACCACAAAAAACGAGACAAATCAGTACGTCGTTAGACTTCAGCTTCTTTAACAATCGTTTTTCCGGATACATCAACGCCTACGATAAACAAACTAACCCTCTAATCGTACCTGTCGACCTTCCATCATCTACAGGCGTATTCTCTTATCCATACAATGTTGGCAGCCTGAACTATAAAGGAATGGAAGCAAAACTTACTTTTTTCCCTATATACAATTTATCTAAAGGATTTACCTGGAGTGTTGGGATCACTGCATCAAGTTACAAGAGCAAGTATGCAGGTTTTGGAAACATATTAGCCACCCTAAACAAGCAGCAAGAAACCAACAAATCTTTAGTTAGATATTATGATGGCAATAGTGCAGAAGCCATCTGGGCAATCAAATCAGTAGGAATAGATCCAACAACAGGCAGAGAGGTATTTGTAACCAAAGATGGTCAGTACACATTTGACTACAATGCAGCAAACATTGTCAATGTAGGCAATACAGTGGCCATCGCCGAAGGTGTCATTTCTACAAATTTACGTTACAAAGGCTTCACATTCGGTATGGGACTTCGCTATAAAATCGGTGGAGATGTATTCAATAACGCGTTGTTTAATAAAGTAGAGAACATTAGCCAGACCAGCATAGCCAACAACCAGGATAAAAGGGCATTATATGACAGATGGAAAAGTCCCGGAGATATAGCCCAGTTCAAAGGAATTTCTTTAACCAGCACAAGTCCTATTTCCTCCCGCTTTGTACAGAAAGCCAACACACTAAGTAGTGAGTCGCTCAATATTGGTTACCTATTTGAAAAAACACCATGGCTTACCCAATTGGGATTGAGATCGCTATCCACCAATTTCCTGGCAAATGACTTCCTCTACCTCTCTACCATTAAAAGAGAAAGAGGAATTGACTATCCATATGCCAGAACAGTAGCACTCTCCTTGAGAGCTTCATTTTAAATAGCAAAAACATGAAAAGAAATTATATCAAAATAATAGCACTGCTAACCATATCCACCATCATTCTATCTTCTTGTAAGAAATTTTTAGATGTAAAACCAGAAGACAAAGTAGTGGAAACCCAGTTATTTTCTACCAAACAGGGTGTTAAATCCGTACTTAACGGACTATACATTAATTTGGCAAGCAATCAGCTGTACGGAGAAAATCTAACCTTATCCACCCTAGATATCCTGGCACAACGTTACAATATGCCATCAACACATTCACTCAATAAAATAGCAACCTATGCCTACATGGATCAACCAACAACAGGCAGATTGGAAAACATTTGGACAAAGAGCTATTCCACCATCCTGAATGTGAACGCGTTTTTAGAAAATATGGATAAATACAAAGGCGTACTGGACCCACAAACCGAAGCCATATACAAAGGCGAAGCACTTGCTATGCGCGCATTCCTGCATTTTGATCTGTTACGGCTATTTGGCCCTATATATGCAACCGCCGACTCCACCAAACAGAGTTTACCTTACTATGAAAATAGTAAAAACAGTATAAATCCACTATTGCCTGCCAATGTTTACATCGGTAAAGTAATAAGCGATTTAAGTACAGCAGAGAATCTATTATCTCAAGACAATATAATAGCCGCAGGCGTGAGCCCCACTACAGCCACAGACAATGTTGATTTCCTGAAGAACAACCGAAATTACCGTTTGAATTACTATGCCGTTAAAGGACTTAAGGCCAGGGTATTTTTATATAGAGGAGACAAGCAAACTGCGCTAAAGTATGCAAAGGATATAATAGCCATAGCCAGCAAATTCCCATGGACGACCTCCAAGAACGCATTAAGCGAGAAACAAAACCCTGACCGGGTATTCAGCACTGAGATGATATTTGGGATTATGAATACACAATTGTACAGCAGCTACACCAGTTTATTTGATCCCTCTATTAAAGATGAGGATATTTTAGCGCCTATAACCACCAGGTTGAACACCGTATACGAAAGCAATGAAAATGACTATAGATTTAACCTGAATTGGCAGATACCAACCACCGGTGTAAAAAGCTATAAGACATTCTATAAATACGCCGACATTATAGACAAAACAAAAACTTTCAGGTTCACTATTCCTTTATTGAAAATTAGCGAAATCTATTACATCGCAGCAGAAAGCGAACCAATTGCGTCAGATGGAGTCCGCTATTTAAATGTGGTTAGGGCAAGTAGAGGGCTCACCGATTTGGCCGTTACGGTAAATATCAATACAGAACTACAGAAAGAGCATCAGAAAGAATTCTTTGGTGAAGGACAATTGTTCTATTACTATAAACGAAGAAATATCACTTCGGTACCCAACGGATCAGCCTCAAGCGGGAATATAACCATCAACTATAATGTACCGATGCCCTTATCTGAAACAACATACCGTTAATGCACTTAAACCGATCATCAGAATGAAAAAGATATATTTAAATTTTACAGGGTTACTTGCGATTTTGATCCTGTTCTCTTGTAAAAAGGACCTTCATACCTATGAAGGTAAACCAACCATTTATTTTAACGAATCAGCAAGGCGTCTCCTTTACCAGGGAGAAGTGTTAAAAGACTCTACAGTACTATCCTTTAGCCTTGCCAAAGCAAAAGATTCAACGGTAAATATGGTCGTTACCATCATAGGCGCCAAACAAGATATAGATCGTCCCTATCGCCTGGTCGTAAACCCTGTTTCTAATGCAGTAGCCGGCACCCAATATCAAATACTTAATACCGCCTTTGTCATCAGGAAAAACCAGTTATCTGACACCGTGAAGATTAAGTTCTTCAGACGGGAAGAAATGCAGACCAAAACTCTTCTTCTAAGCCTTGATTTACTGGAGAACGAAAACTTTTCTGTTTCGATGAAGAACAAAATTATCAACACCACAACCGGAAAAACCCAGTCTTTTATTAACTACAGATGGTTTGTCAATGATATCATCAAAAGACCCAGTATGTGGTTTGATGCCTATCTAGGCACTTTTACCCGTAAAAAATTACTTCTGATGGCAGAAGTACTAGGTATTGAGCCAGCATACTTGGATAATGGAGCGTCAATAGTAGAGGTCATCTCTTATGGAAAATTCATGCAACGTTACCTCAATGACCAAAGAGTTGCTGGTCATACCATCCTGGAAGATGATGGTACTGTAATGGAAATGGGATATTATGTTCAATAGGCTTTATCACCTTAATTAATAGAAATTTATGAAATCAAAAATTTATATCCATCTTATTCTTCTGTTAATGACACTAGTCATTTTCGGATCATGTAAAAAAGACATTGGGAATTATAATTACAAAGAATTAAACAAGCTGGAAGAAGTTAAAGGTTTATCTGATGGAATTGTTGCCCTGTTTGGTAAAGCCATTCTGGTTAAACCTGAGATCAAATTTAGCCAGGACCCTAATTTCAACGAATCCAACTACACCTACGAGTGGAGTTATGTTGGACCAACCGGTTTAGGAGGTCAAAAAATATTTGTACTCAGCAACACAAAAAACCTGGACATGGTCATGACCGTGGTCGCCGGCAGCTATACAGCTTATTATTCGGTTACGGATAAGGCATCTGGCGTAAAATACACCACAAATTTCACTTTAAATGTTGTAAACCAAATCAATGAAGGCTGGATCATGATGAACGAAGCAAACGGAAAAGCCAGGGTCGATATGCTTTCATTAAACAGCTCGGGAAATTTTGACCTGGTAACCGATCTTCTGGCTACCACAGGATCAGCCTTACAGCTCGAAGGCAAACCGGTAATGACTTATACCTATAACACAGGATTGCTTATCGGACCAGACCGCATTAGCTATGGGCTCTATTTTGGAACCGACAAAGGAACAACAAAAGTTGACCCAGACTCTTTCAGGTGGACAAAAACCATGGGCTTAACCTATGAAATGTTTGGTGACGTCCCTTCCGGTTTCTATGCAGATGTGATCCAACAAAGATCAGGCTGGACTTCTTATATGATTGGTAAAGGAAATGCATATTACTATGATAGGTCCTATAACATTTACTACGCTGCCCCCATCAATTACATCCAGGCTGAAGGGAAAAGTTTTGAAGTTGCTCCTTTCATAGGAGGTAACCATGCTATTGTTTCCAATGCACATGCCATATTTTACGACAAAACGAATAGACGCTTTGTAAAACATAGCGGTCAGGGAGCAACCTGTACCACAATTCCGGATCCACCACAAAACCTTAAGCTTTTCAGTTTCAGTACAGGCATGGATTTAAAGTATATGAGATGGGTGCCTTATAACGGCGGTGAATTATTTTCAATTTTGAAAGACCCTAATTCCCCTAAACAATACCTGGCCAGATTTAATTCGGCAAATAATGTCCAATCTTATTATAGTGAAATCACAGGAGCCGAAATCGCCAATGCAGAATTCTATGCTATCAGTCCGGAGTTTGGCTACATTTTCTATGCTGTAGGCGGTAAGGTCTATGAATACGATATGGTGTATAAAACTTCTAAACTCATGTTAGATTTTGGAAGCAAGAAAGTTTCCTATCTCAATTTTTATGAGTTTAAAAACAAGACCAAATACACAAACGACAATAAACTCATGGTAGGCATCTATGATCCTGCTGTGAATAACGGTATCGAAGGAGGTCTTCGTATTTATACCGTTCCGGGAATCAATGCAGACCTGGTATTATATAAATCATTTGAAGGTTTTGGAAGAATCAAAAGCTTAACTTATAGAGAACGCTAACACGCTCCAGTATTTAGATAGTCCCATTATGGGACTATCTTTTCACCCTTCTTACAATCCTCATGATGCATCCTATTTTTAAATCGGGAGTGGTACTCCTGATCATACTATATGCTCCGTTTAGCTTTGCGCAGCAAACAAAACTAAGAGCAAAGATTCCCTTTGAAAACCACAGCGGCAGCATTATTCTTTCAGTTCGAATCAATTCCTTTTCACGCCCGCTCCGCATGCTCTTTGATACCGGGGCCGACGGCATGGCGGTAAGCCAAAACTTAGCAAATGAAATTGGACTCCAAGTTACCCGGGAAAACCAAGCATCAGTTGTAGGAGGAAGTATAAACATAAAGGTATCCGACCAAAATACCATTCAACTAGACACCGTAATCCTGAAAGGACAGGGGATCGCAATTTTCCCTGAAATGCCTGGAGAAACAGATGGCATTATAGGAAATAGTCTACTCAAGCATTTTATTACAAAGATAGACTATGATTCGCAAGAACTCTATCTCTATGATTTTGGAGATCACCAATATAACCAAAAAGGATTTCTAGTCCCTATAACTATGACCAAGGGAATGCTCATTATCCCAGGAAACCTTACTATAGTAGATGGAAAAGCCTACAAGGGGCAATTTGTTTTTGATACAGGCGCGTCCTACACCGTAATCTGTTTCCGGCCGTTCGTCCGTACAAATAAACTGTTGATCAGTGGCTTCAAGCCAGAACAGCAGGGTAGTACGGTGAGCATGGGAATGGTCTCTCCTACTTTTACCGGCAAGAGTCACAGTTTTGCATTTGCTGATACCGATCCTATACCTCACCTTCCAGTAACACTCATGGCAGGTAATACCACCAACGAAAACTGGCAACCAGGCTTTGACGGATCAATCGGTGTTGGTCTAATCAGCCGTTACAACTTCACTATCAATTTGCAACGCAGCGAGATTTTCTTTAGCCCTAATCAATATCACATCTTAAAATGAATTTCATGAAAAAAATTACCCTGTCTATATTACTTCTGTTGTTATCCACGGTACTCACTTTTGCACAGCAACCAGTTGTAATTAATGGAACAGTTGATAAAAAGACTTATCCAAAAGTATACTTGTATAAAGTACTCAATGGTAGATTATCCGAAATCGCCACCAGTACGCCAGACTCCTCCAGTCTATTTGCTTTTAAATTTACCCCCAAGTATAAAGGACTATATGCCATTGGAGGAACAGAAATAATCAGCCTACGTAACATCTTTAAATTTTATTTTAAACCAGGTGATGAGCTGAACCTTAAACTGCAGAAAGCAAACTATACATTGGAAGGAAATAATTCAGCAGAAAACAAAAAACTAACGGAATGGTTCAAAACCTCCTATACACTCCTTGACAAAGCAGTTTACTGGACAACAATAAGCTCATATGTTGATTTCTTTCCCGAAATAGAAGAAATGTATGCCAAATTACCCGCCTACAAATCTTCGGCAAAAACAGGCAACGCCGAGTTCGATAAACTGTTTAGCAAAATCGTAGCTTTCGACTTTACTTACCTAGCCATCGGCTACCTCTATACACCTCGCTCCACACACCCAAGTCAGGAAGAGATGAGCAACTATTATACTCAATTCAAAGCAGATGATTACCTCACAGCAGATCTTTTAAAACTACCCTACGGAGATCGTTTACTTAACTACCTGGTCTACAAAAAAATAGATATTTCTACGAAACCAAGCATCCAGCAACAAGTTGAAGCTATACCTGTAGATGTCGTTAAAGGCCAATATGCACTCAGCAAACTTACATCGGCAGTTTCTTTTAGCGAATATGAGGAAATGTTCAAAACATTCAAACCTTATTTCATTTTAGAAGACCAGAAAGAGCGGGCGCAAGCTATGGCCGTAAAACTGGTGAACACAAAAGAAGGAACACCGGCTCTCAATTTTAGCTTTCCCGATGTCAATAACAGGAAAGTCTCTCTATCAGATTTAAAAGGCAAAGTAGTTCTCATCGACGTATGGGCAACATGGTGCGGACCTTGTAAAGCAGAAGAACCTCACTGGGAAAAACTTGTAAAAAACTACAAAGGAAAAGATGTCGCATTTGTAGGTATTTCCGTTGACCAGAATAAAAAGGCCTGGGATAAATATACATCTGAAAAGAATCTAAACGGAATACAACTATATGCAGGACCTGGTAATGATCTTTCCAAAGCCTATCAGATCAATGGAATTCCTCGCTACCTGTTGATTGATAAAAAAGGAAACCTTATCACACCAGATAGCCCAAGGCCAGCTGATCCTAAACTCAAATCACTCATCGATACCTGGCTTTCCAGGTAACACCCTCTCCGGTCTGCACCCAAAAAAAACCTGCACCTCTTTTCACACCTCAGGACCTGAAGCACTTCGCGGAAGGTTCAGTGAGAAAAGAAGAGCAGGGTTTTTCACAAGGAGGGCCAGCCCCCGGAACCCTCCTTGTAACCTAATACTACGCAATCACCGGCACCGGTCCCTTACACACACTCTCCGAGGTCAGATGCTCCGTAATCAAAGAATTAAAACTCATATACGCATACACCTCATCGTCCGCAAAATCCGCAGGCATCTGTAACGTAAAAGTCAAAGCAGATCTGGCAATCACGTTCTCCACCGTAACAAACTCCTTCTTTGCCGGATTATACACCAAAAAAGAGCCCATATCAGTACCATCCCTGAAAGACGTATTACCATAGCTATTCGTCCAGGTAAACTTCAACTTAGCACCAGCAACCGATTCCACAC
>NZ_QAIL01000016.1 GCF_003061025.1 Pedobacter sp. HMWF019
ATGGAGGGCAATGGAGAGGTGACCATTTATAATGGTAATTATTCTGAATACAGAATTAGTTTAGAAGCTGAAAAGACGAAAGAAACTAAGCCATCTAAAAAAGTGGAAGTAGAAAACTCCCCTGCCCCTGTAGTAAAAAAGTTAAGTTATAAAGAACAAAAAGAACTGGACGATTCGGAATCCCAGATAGCCCAACTTGAAAATAAGATTTCAGAACTGACCTCTTCCCTGCTTTTTATAGAAAGTACAGATTATATACAGATACAGGAAGTGACCAAGAAAATAGAGCATATTCAAAGTGAACTGGATAAGGTTACGGAACGGTGGTTAGAATTATCTGAAAAAATAAATTTAAAATGAAAACCTCTGATTTAGTTGCAACAGTTGGTGTAGGCTTATTACTAATAGCCTTCTTTCTACAAGCCCTGAAAATGATCAAGGCTGAAGATCCGATTTATGCGCTATTGAATCTGTTTGGAGCTGCAATTGCTGGATATTCTTCCTGGATGATTGGCTTTATTCCTTTCGTTATATTAGAGGCTGTGTGGGTATTTGTGGCTATTTTCAGCCTTTTTAAGAATTTTAAAAGTAAACGTTCCACGTGAAACCTAGATACTCCTATTCGTAATTTTAGGAGACTTGTTCCACGTGGAACATTAATAAAATGAGCAATGTTTAAAGAATATGATGTCATTGTTGTAGGTGCTGGACACGCAGGTTGCGAAGCAGCTGCAGCTGCAGCAAATCTCGGTTCCTCCGTTCTGTTGATTACCATGAATATGGAAACCATCGCACAGATGAGTTGCAATCCTGCCATGGGTGGTGTGGCAAAAGGACAAATCGTTAGAGAAATTGACGCTATGGGTGGTTATTCCGGCATCATCGCCGATAAAACAACTCTTCAGTTTCGCATGCTCAACCTATCAAAAGGTCCGGCAATGTGGAGCCCAAGAGCACAAAATGACAGAAAACGATTTGCTGAAGAATGGCGTCTTGCTTTAGAACGCACGCCAAATGTAGACTTCTGGCAAGACATGGTCAGCAGTCTTATCATAAAAAATGATCGGGTAATTGGCGTTAAAACTTCGATTGGTGTTGAGATCAGATCTAAATCCGTAGTCCTCACAAATGGTACATTTCTCAATGGACTAATTCATATTGGGGAAAAGAAATTTGGAGGGGGACGTACGGGGGAAAAAGCAGCTACCGGAATTACCGAACAACTCAAAGAACTTGGTTTGGAAGCTGGAAGAATGAAGACAGGTACCCCACCCCGTGTAGACGGAAGGTCCTTAAATTATTCTCTGATGGAAGAACAATGGGGGGATGAAAATCCAGGTAGATTCTCGTATACCAATGTAGCTCTTCCTACAGAACAACGTTGCTGCTGGATCACCTATACCAACAGTAATGTTCATGAAACCTTAAAAGAAGGTTTTGAAAAATCACCGATGTTTACCGGCCGAATCAAAGGTCTTGGACCAAGATATTGTCCTTCTATAGAAGACAAAATTAACCGCTTCGCAGAAAGGGAAAGACACCAGATATTTGTAGAACCAGAAGGGTGGAATACTTGTGAAATTTATGTTAATGGATTTTCTACATCCCTCCCTGAAGATGTACAGTACCGCGCGTTGATTCAAATTCCGGGCTTTGAAAATGCCAAAATGTTCCGCCCTGGTTATGCTATAGAATACGATTATTTTCCACCTACTCAACTCACTTTAACGTTGGAAACAAAGAAAATAAGCCATTTATTCTTTGCAGGACAGATCAATGGAACTACTGGATACGAAGAAGCTGCAAGTCAGGGATTTATCGCAGGGATTAACGCTCATCAGAAAGTACATGATAAACAGGAGTTGATTATGAAAAGATCAGAGTCATATATTGGTGTACTGATTGATGACCTGGTCACCAAAGGAACAGACGAGCCGTACCGGATGTTCACTTCCAGAGCAGAGCACCGATTGCTACTTAGACAGGACAATGCAGATATCCGTTTATCCCCTATTGGTCATCAACTTGGACTCATCAGTGATGAACGTCTGAATCTGGTTAAACAAAAGGTGGCCAATTCAGATGCTATTGTCGCCTTTTCGAAAAAAGAAGGTATTGACATGGCAGCAGCCAACAATATGCTGGAAAAATTAGGTACCAGTGCACTCACTCAGAATGTAAAGTTGTTTAGTATCTTAAGTCGTCCGCAAGTCGGTATAGAAGATCTTCGTCAGGTCAGTCCAGCCTTTAATGAATTACTCAATAAGTACGATAAAGAAACGGTGGAACAAGCAGAGATCAAAATTAAATACGAGAGCTACTTTGAAAAAGAGCAGGAAATTGTTAACAAGATGCAGAAGATGGAAGACAAAGACATCAACCCGGACTTCGACTATTCCCAGTTGATTTCACTTTCCAAGGAAGCAAGAGAGAAACTTTTGAAGATAAAACCAAGAACTTTGGGTCAGGCCTCCAGAATTTCAGGTGTCTCGCCTTCTGATATCTCTGTTCTAATGGTTCACATCAGTAAATAATTCATAATAAACTGACAATCAACTAATTAATAAATAAAATATCGCTTTAAAATCAGGCTTATTTTAAAGCGATATAACACACTTTCTAGTTTTTTTAATATAATTAGTTTAAACACGAATAAAATTACTCAGAGCTCATTAAAATGGCAAAATCAGGCATTAATAGAATTATACCCATCTTTTTTTCCTTCCTAATGGGAATTTCCCTTTTTTATGGCTGCGGGACACCCGGACAGCTCACCGGAGGGCCAAAAGACACTAAGCCACCTAAGGTTTTAAAAATGGAGCCCAAAGATCTGTCTACCAATTTTCAGGCTAAAAAAATAGTGATTCAGTTCGATGAATATTTTAAGATCAATAATCAGCAAAAGGAATTTTCTATTTCACCCGAACTGGAAAGACAGCCTGAACTCAAAGTAAAGAAGAAATTTCTTGAAATTAATTTCATGGATAGTCTGGAAAAGAACACCACCTATACTTTAAATTTCGGTAAATCCATCGGAGATATTAATGAAGGAAACCTCATCAAGAATTTCACCTATGTATTTTCCACCGGTCCTACCCTAGACTCTTTAAGTATAAAAGGAAAAGTCGTAAATTCTCTAACGCAACTTCCGGAAATTGAAGCTGTAGTTATGCTCTTTCCTTTACAAAAGGATAGTTTATTTGGTAAAAAACGTCCTTCCATCTATACCACAACAGACAGCAGCGGAAACTACAAACTAAGTAATTTAAGAAAAGGTGATTATAAAATCTATACGGTTAAAGATAAAAACAGCGATAAAATTTACCAGCAAAGTTCGGATGAAGTTGGATTTTTAAAAGAACCCATACATCTGAAAGCCAATATCGACAATGTTAATATGGTGATGTTCAAAGAAGATGCTGCAGTGTTCAGGATCATTGATCGCAAGCTGAATCCTGATGGAAGCATATTCATGGACTTTAACCAAAAACTCTCCAAACCAGAACTTACCATTACAGAGCCTGCTGCCCTGGATGCGGGCAAGCTTGTTAAGTTTAATGCCACAAAAGATTCTGTGAAGCTCTGGTTAAAAGACATGAACTTTGATTCTGTAAAAGTAAGCGTAACCGACGCTGGAAAATTGCTTCAAACCGCAAAACTGACACGGGGCAAAAAAGATACTTACACGCGTACGCTCACCGCTACAGATAATCTAGAAGGTAATTTACTTAACCCCAACAGACCGCTTCGTTTAAGCTTTACACTGCCTGTAGAAGGTGTTGATCTGTCTAAAGTAACCTTGATGGAAGACTCTGTTGTTAAAAAAGGAATAACCATCGTTAAAGACAGTACAGATCTGCTCTCCTACCTGGTTAAATACCCATGGGTAGCCAAAAGTATTTATGAAATTAAGTTCGGTGCCGGTGCTTTTACAGCAATATTTAAAGCCACGAATAAAGAATTTAGCAAGAAATTCGAATTGGCAAACCGGGATAACTATGGTACATTACAACTCAAAGTAGCCGTTACAGAAAAGGACAAACAATATATTCTGGAGGTATTGGATGAAAAAAAATTCATTGTTAATACCAATACTTTCCAGGGGGATACAGTACTAAAATTTGTCAACTACCGCGCAGGAAAATACTATGTAAGGATTATCTACGACGCCAATAAGAACGGCCTCTGGGACACTGGAAACATAGCCAAGGGGATTCAACCTGAAAAGGTCTATAATGAGCCAAAAGAGCTCTCTATAAAGGCCAATTGGGATAGAAATGAAACCATCACTATCCCAAAAGAACCTTCTTCTTAATTTATCTGAACCAATCCGAGTATAGGATATAATTGTCAGGAAGTTTATTCAATAAAGCCCGTTGCTGTTCAGTAATGGGCTTTAATTTTTTCGCCGGTGTTCCACCATAAATATATCCACTTTCGCAATAAGTGTTCTCCAGCACTACAGCGCCCGCAGCAATGATACAATACTCTTCAACAACGGCATGATCCATTACAATAGCGCCCATGCCAATCAGTACATGGTCTTTAATTAAACAGCCATGCACAATAGCATTATGCCCTACAGAAACCCGGTTACCTATTGTTGTAGAGGCTTTCAAATAGGTAGCATGAATCACTGCACCATCCTGTATATTTGTTTCATTACCAATGCTAATACTATTTACATCCCCTCTTATTACTGCGTTAAACCAAACGGAGCAATTATTTCCTATACTCACCTCTCCTACTATTGTGGCGTTTGGTGCAATAAAACAATTATCTCCCCAATCAGGAGATTTCCCTTTTACAGGCAATATTACTGGCATAATCTTTCGTTTAAAATATGGTATCTGTTAATGTTTCTGCATGTTTTGGATAGTCTGTTGTATAATGCAAGCCCCGACTTTCCTTCCTGGCCATCGCAGATTTTATAACAATATAAGCCACCTGTATCACATTTCTGAGCTCACAAAGTTTGACTGAAACTTTATTCTTTTTATAGAATTCTTCGGTCTCTTCAAATAATAGATACAACCTCCTCATCGCCCTGTCCAGCCTGAAATCAGAGCGTACAATACCTACATAATCACTCATTAGCTTTTGCATTTCTCTTAAATTATGTGTAACCAGAATATCTTCGTTAGACTGAGTTACTCCATGCTCGTTCCAATCGGGAATATTGTCTGGTATCACAGCTGTCTTAAACCGTTCTACAGCATCCAGGTAAATCCGGTGGGCAAAAACCGGCGCTTCCAGTAAAGAGTTGGAAGCCAATCGATTTGCACCATGCAATCCAGTAGATGAACATTCCCCGCAAGCATATAGGTTCTGTATAGAAGATCTTCCGAATTCATCTACTAAAATACCTCCGCACATATAATGTGCGGCCGGAGTAACGGGTATCAGATCTTTAGTCATATCTATACCGATCGACAAACATTTGGCATAAATATTAGGAAAATGATTTAAAATATCTTGCTTTTTTCGGTTCGTAATATCAAGATAAACGAAGTCTTCACCTGACTTTTTCATCTCGGAATCTATAGCTCTTGCCACAATATCTCTTGGTGCCAGAGATCCGCGTGCATCATATTCATACATAAATTCATCCCCGTTCTTTCGTCTTAGCACACCGCCAAAACCACGAACTGCCTCAGAAATTAAAAAAGCTGGATACTCACCCGGATGGTAAAGCGCCGTTGGATGAAACTGGATAAACTCCATATTCCTCAATTTTCCCTTAGCACGATAAACCATCGCCATTCCATCGCCCGTAGCAATAACGGGATTTGTTGTACTCGAATAGATATGTCCTGCACCACCCGATGCCATGATAGTCACAGAAGCTAAGATCTTCTCCACATCGTTACGCTCTGTGTTAAAGGCATATACACCAAAACAGTGGATATCTTTAGTACTCTTGTCCACAAATTCACCAAGATGATGCTGAGTTATTAACTCCAGACAGAAGTAATGTGTTAATATCTCTATGTTTTCGTTCTCATGAATCTGTTTGAGTAAAACACTTTCAATTTCATAGCCCGTCACATCTTTGTAATGCAAAACACGATGTTCCGAATGACCACCTTCCTTGGCCAGGTCATAAACACCTTTTGGGTCTTTGTCAAAATTGATTCCATAATCAATAATCTCTTGAATACGCTGAGGCCCCTCTTTTACAACGATTTCCACCACTTTTTTATCACATAATCCATCTCCTGCAATTAAGGTATCTTCAATATGTTTGTCAAATGAATCATCTTTGTCAACTACAACCGCTACACCACCCTGGGCATATTTTGTATTTGATTCGTCTTCATTTGACTTGGTAATAATTAAAACTTTCCCGTGCCGGGCAGCTTTTAAAGCAAAGCTCAAACCCGCAATACCCGAGCCTATGACTAAAAAATCGACTTTTTTCATTGATTTAGGCTAATTTCCACCACTTTGTTAACAACGTTGGTAGAAGTGTTAATTTCTTGTATAAATAAATAGAACAAATATTTTTGAATGTTTAAAGCTAAGGTAAAAACAGATTTTGACACAATATTTTCAGTTATTTTTAACCAGTATTCCCGGGGTTATTCACTTTTTATCCTCAGTCAAAAAATTAACATAC
>NZ_QAIL01000160.1 GCF_003061025.1 Pedobacter sp. HMWF019
ATCCTATATATTTACGCTGTAAAACCAAAAACAATATGAAGAAAACTTATACTCAGCCACGCTTTATTTTAAACTTCAACTCTTTAAAAATGCGTTGTTGTTGTATTTAAAATACCATCCCTACATGGTTCATTTCAGTAAAATAGTTCTGGTTTGCTGAAAAAAAAGGGGAAAACTATTCGTAATCCCCTCAGATAAAAATTCTTAAGAAACAGGAATCTGATTGGCGTCTAACCCTGCTTCAATTATCATTTAATCAATTGTAAATTTATGCAAAATCTTGCACAATTCAAACGTGCGCTCTTTCTGCTGTCATTTTTTGTAAGCCCCGTTGCTTTAGGTGTTGCACTTTCGACCATTTCTATAAATGTTCAGGCTCAAAACGTGCCAGCTCCCTTAATTAATGCAAACATTAGCGGTACCGTTATTGACAACCAAACTAAGGAATCCCTGCCAAGGGCTGTAGTTCAATTAGAGGGAGTAACCCACAGTGTACTCACCGACGATAACGGCCATTTCAAATTCGTTACCGGGCAAAAATTACCGGCAGTAGTTATTGTAAGTTATGTGGGGTATAAAACACAGAGAGTAACCATTACCAATTCACCGGTAGAAATCAGGTTAGAACCAGACGCACATCAAATGAACGATGTGGTGATTACAGGATACACTTCTCAAAGTAAACAGGTTTTTACAGGTTCTGTTTCGCAAATTAAGTCTTCGGCTTTAGAAAACAGGCCGGCCCAAAGCTTTGATCAGTTAATTGGCGGGCAGGCAGCGGGTGTAAACATCGTACAGCCATCGGGAGTATTGAACAGTACACCTGTATTGAGGATTCGCGGTATTAACTCCATTACTTCATCCATTTATCCGTTGATCATTGTAGATGGTGTAACTATTTTTACAGGATCGGGAGGGGATGCTATTGGCAATAATCCGCTTTCAGACATTAACCCAAGTGATATAGAGACCGTTGAAGTTCTTAAGGATGCTTCTGCAACGGCTATATATGGATCCAGAGCAGCCAATGGTGTATTGATCATTACCACAAAAAAAGGGAAGAGGGGATCTGTTAAAGTGGATTACGGAACATGGTTCAGCCTGAGTGAGGCCTATAATTTACCCAAATTACTGGATGCTTCACAATATGTTTCAATTAAGAACGAGGCACGTGTTAATGCTGGCCTATCGCCTGGTTTTGTGCTGGGCACCAATCCCGATGGTTCCACTACACAAACCAACTGGTATGATGTTGCTTATCAAAATGCTATTTCCCAAAACCACAATTTGAGTATTTCAGGTGCCACAGAGCGAACCAATTATTTCCTGGGCCTAAATTATACCAATCAAAATGGAATTTTAAGAACCAGTAATTTCAAGAGAGAGGGAATCAGATTAAATTTAGAACACCAGGTAAACAGTTTAATTACGATTGGAACCAATGCTGCCTACAATAATTCACTGAATTCAGGGCCAAATAGTGGTGCAACCGGGCCAAACTCTATTACCTCATCTTCAGGAAACAGTGCGAACAGTCAGTATATCGGCCTTCAGCCACTGGGTAGGCTAACTTATATCCTGCCGCCCAATGTAACCGTATACAATACAGACGGATCTTACAATATCAACAGCAGTAATGGAAATATAGGGTACGGCCCGAATAGTAGCGCATTGGGTGTTTTTAATGCTTATAATCTCCAAACAATACTGGACCTGGATAAAAACACCTCTGAAAACAACACTTTTATAGGAAGTGTATATGCTGAAGTGTCCTTACTTAAAAATTTAAAATTTAAGACCTTATATGGTCTGAACAATCTAATCGTTGAGAACAACACCTTCAGAAATCCATTTAGCGGCGATGGTTTTGCGACCAATGGTTCAGCAGCCAATTCCGTAACGAAGTATAAGCGCTCCAACTGGACTAATACTTTAATCTATACAGCATCTGTTGCTGAAGATCATAATTTTAAGGTTTTACTGGGGCATGAATTGATCACTACAAAAATTGATGGATGGGGTGCTACCCGAACAGGGCTGTCAGATCCATTTTTTACCAGTTACCAAGGGGGCTGGACCACCATTACTCCTTCGTCCAATATCCAGACTGAAAACGCCATTTTATCTTATTTCAGTAATTTTAACTACGATTACAAAAAGAGATACCTTTTGAGTTTCAATTACAGGAGGGATGGTCTTTCTGCGCTTGCCGCCAATAATAAATGGGGTAATTTTGGAGGGGGCTCTGTTGGATGGAATGTATCAGAGGAGGATTTCTTCAAAAAGTCCAGCTTATCCAAGTCTTTAAATGCCCTTAAACTCAGGTTCAGCTACGGTGTTGTAGGAAACAGCAGTCTTGACGATTATGCCTCTCTGATCAAATATGGTTCCGGAACTTATGCGGGTACCCCTACATTAAATTTCACCCAGGCAGGCAATTCCAATCTCAAATGGGAATCGAGCAAGAAACTGGATTATGGTTTGGAGTTCTCTCTGTTTGACAGCAGGATCAACGTAGTGGCAGATTATTATAAAAACACCATTGATGGCCTGATATTGGGGGCACCACAGGCGGCTTCACAAGGCATCCCGGGTAACTCGATCATTGCAAATGTGGGCTCCTTATACAATAAGGGTTTTGAATTTGCAGTAAACGCACGCATCATCAGTCAAAATGATTTCAAATGGAATGTTGATTTCAATATTTCAACCTTGCAGAACAAGGTTACTTCATTAGGAGACGGGGGAGATATTTATCCGACAGCCTTAAGTACCTTCGGCATTCAAAATGTAACTCGGGTAGGTTATTCTGTGGGTTCAATTTTTGCCGTTCCGGTGGCAGGTGTCAATCCAGCTAATGGAAACAGAATTTACATCAACAAAAACAATGAACAAGTTCAATATGATGCTGTAGCTAAAAACTTTTATTACCTGGATGGCAGCATTGCCCCAAGAATTGATAATTATACGGATGGACGCATTCAAGGACCTTCTCTGCCTACTTACTATGGAGGTTTAAATAATAACTTCTCCTACAAGGGATTCGATTTAACCGTAGGATTTACATTTTCAGGTGGGAATAAGCTTTACAATGGTACGCGATCAACCATCTCAGACCAACGGTATTTCAATAATGGTACCTTTATTCTGGACAGATGGACCACACCCGGTCAAATTACAGATGTCCCTAAATTGGTTTGGGGCGATAGTTTTACCGGTGGATTTTCTTCCTCAAACGCTGCTTACGTAGAAAAAGGCGATTACCTGAAGCTTAAAAGTGTCAGTCTGGGTTATCGTGTGGATTTGCCAAAAGATGGTATTGCAAAATATATTTCTTCTGCCAGAATCTATGCCCAGGCGTCAAATTTGTTCACCATCACCAGCTATACCGGATCTGATCCGGAGATATCCATTAACGGAAACTCTATAAACTCTGGTAAAGATCAAAATGTACCTGCCAATGCCAGAACATATACACTGGGCCTTAACCTCTCGTTCTAGCAGCCTTTGTTACACTTTAAATCAATGATCATGAAATTTACATATAAAAAAAACACCCGCTTTTACTTAAAAGGACTTCTGCTGGCCTCTATAGTTTTTTGGGGTTCCTGCCAAAAAGACGCACTAAATCTTACCCCGTTAACCAGTATAGCAGGCGATGAAGCCTACAGCACGCCTGCAAAAATAGGTTCACAAGTCAACGCATTGTATGGGCAGTTGAGCGATGCCGGGTACTTTGGTGGGCGTTACCTGGTGTTTAACGAACAGCGTGGAAATGAATTTAGCCAAAATGATGGTAATAATTCTACAGGGGCCAATGTATGGAACCAAACCATCTCCGCTTCCGGCGATTTTGTAAATGCTGTATGGACAGCAGGGTACAGGGTGATCAATTCAGCCAATATTTTAATCGATAAATTGTCTACTTCCACTGTACTTGACGTGAATACCAGGAAAAGTTATGTGGCTGAAGCCAAGTTTGTAAGGGCATTTGCCTATTTCAGTCTGGTTCAAACTTATGCGAAACCCTACAATCAGAGTACAACGAGCTTAGCCTTGCCGCTTCGGTTAAAAGGAGAGACCACTGGAGGGAACAATGATCTGGTATTCAGCAGCACCGCCGACATCTATGCTCAAATCCTAAAAGATCTTGATGAAGCGGAAGCAGATCTGCCTGCCTCTAATTCAACAGCTTTATTGAATACCGGCCGGGCACACAAAGCAACTGCAATCGCTTTAAAGACGCGGGTCTATTTAGTGAAAGCCGATTACGATAAAGTGGTGACTGAGGCCTCTAAATTGGTGCCTGCGACTGCACCTTATCAATATACGGCTGGAACGGTAAGCCATAGCCTGGAGGCAGACTTGACTAAGTTGTACAATGGCTCTTACACTGGTCCTGAGGCCATTTTTAGCATTCCCTTTATTATTGCTTCTGAAGCGCCCGGGCAACAAAGCGCATTGGCTTATAATTATTTGTCGCCGGTATTATATTTAAATAATAATGGTGGAATCATTTCTAACCCGGTATTCTCTTCCACGTCTACAGATCTGCGTAAAAACTTAATTACCACCAACACCAGCGGCCAGCAGCTGCTCAAAAAGTTTGCTAAGAACAGCGCGCCTTATCTGGATTATGTTCCCTTGATACGTTATGCTGAAGTGTTGCTGAATTATGCAGAGGCAGCAGCACAAAAGAATGATTTGAACACAGCCTTATCTCTTTTAAAAGCCGTAAGAAACAGGGCCAATCCAGGCTTTGTATTCAGCACTGGCGTGGGTACGAAGGAGGACTTAATCAATACCATTTTAACTGAAAGACGGATTGAGCTTCTGGGAGAAGGTTTCAGGACACCTGATCTATTTAGAAAACTATTGCCTTTGCCTGCAAAAAGTGGCACGGCAGGAACCGCACCAGAGGTAGCCGTTTCTGCGAGTAACTATGTATGGCCAATTCCAAGCAATGAGCTGGCTTACAACAAACTGGCTCCAAGATAATTTATTTGTAACCAAAATTTATATACGGATGAAAAGGATTTCTAGTATTTGCATTATTGCCACAGGGCTGTTTCTACATGCTCAAAATGGACACGCACAAACCATTTATACCAACGGAAAAATTATAACTGTTGATGCCGCGAATACCATTGCAGAAGCTGTGTTGGTTAAGGATGGTAAAATTTTAGCGGTCGGTTCTGCTAAAGATATCAGCAAACTCAAAAATTCTGCGACACAGATTGTCGATTTAAAAGGTAAGACCCTGGTGCCTGGGTTTGTTGACGGACATAGCCATTTTATGGGTTTGTCCAGATCGAGTACCGTTAATCTGGGTTCACCGCCTATGGGTGATGTAAAAAACATTGCCGATTTGGTGAGCAGGATACAGGATTTTAAGAAGCAAAAAAACATTGCTCCGGGAGAGTGGATTGATGGTTTTGGGTATGATCAGGATCAGCTGGAAGAAAAAAGGCACCCAAATAAAGAAGATCTGGATGTTGCTTTCCCAGATAACCCCGTTACAATTACGAATATCAACGGGCATATGTCTGTGTCTAACTCTTATGCTTTAAAAGTTTCTGGAATAGATGAAAATACACCCAATCCTGCTGGTGGAGCTATCGAGAGAAAAAAGGGAAGCAACGAACCAACAGGTCTTTTACAGGAAGGCGCAACGCGTTTGCTTAAAAGACCTGCAAGACCAGCTCCATCTCTGGATCAGCAACTCAAAGACTTAAAGGAGCAGCAATTGTTTTATGCCAGTCAAGGCATTACTACTGCGCAGGATGGTTACACCAGCCTGGAATCTTTAAAGCTATTACACCAGGCAGCAGAAAAAGGAGCTTTATTCATTGATATTGAGGCTTTACCAGGATATCCAACACTGGAAACAGTTTTAAGAAATAAAGAGTATGAGTTTGGTACGCTTAAAAATCACTTGAAACTGGCAGGAACCAAAATGATTGCCGATGGTTCACCGCAGGGAAAAACCGCCTTTTTCACTAAATCTTACTTGGTTGAGGTACCAGGTTGCAACCATGATGAATGCACTGGTTTTCCTAACATCACACAAGATCAGTTTAATGCATTTGTAATTCACGCTTTCCAGAACAACATACGTCCATTTGTGCATTGCAACGGTGACGCCACTATAGATATGTATTTAAAGGCTATAGAAAATGCCAATACGACTTTAAATACCAGCAGTAACAACCGCAGACCAGTGACCATACACTCCCAGTTTGTAAGAGCGGATCAATTGGATACCTATAAAAGACTTGGCATTATTGCTGCCATGTTTAGTAATCATGCTTATTTCTGGGGAGATGTGCATGTACGCAACCTTGGGTTAGAAAGAGCGAGCTTTTTAAGCCCCTTAAAAACAGCTATAAAAAAAGGGGTTGTGGCCACTAACCATACTGATTACCCGGTTACACCTGTTAATCAGTTGTTTCTATTATGGACTTCAGTGGCCAGGGAATCCAGATCCGGACAGATTATAGGCGCTGCTGAGCGGTTGACACCTCTTGAAGGATTGAGGGCCATCACGATCAATGGTGCTTATGAATATCAGGAAGAAAATTCCAAGGGTTCTATAGAAAAGGGGAAACTGGCAGATTTTGTCGTTCTATCGGATGACATTACCACCATTGACCCATCGAAGATCAAAGATGTAACTGTTTTAGAAACGATAAAAGAAGGAAAAACAATCTATAAAAAACTTTAATGAAATCTTTAAAAAAATGGGAATCGGTTTCTGTTCGCACTACAGAGCGTACGGCAGAGATCGGATGGTTTGATGACATCATCGGTGGAGATACAGATTATTTAGGCGTGCTGGATCCAAGCCGCCGCAGTAGTTTTGAACACTGCAGGGACATTGCCCTGCACGCAGAATCCTTGGGGTTTAAAAATATCTTGTTCCCAACCTCTTATACAGTGGGACAGGAAGCCATCACTTTTGCAGCGGCGATTGCACCGTTTACCAGCAAAATTAAATTATTAGTGGCCATCCGGACTGGAGAGATTCATCCGCCAACTTTGGCCAGGGCAATTTCTAATCTGGATCATATCCTGGAAGGTCGTTTGGCCATCAACATCATTAATTCTGACTTGCCCGGCCTGCGGGAAAGCGCAGAATTGCGCTATGAGCGTTGCAACGAAACTATTGACGTTTTAAAGCAGTCCTGGACACAGGATCGGATCCAACTAAATGGAAAGCAATATAAGCTTGATCTGCCTTCTGATCCGGCCAAGCCTTACCAGCAAAATGGGGGTCCGCTACTGTATTTTGGCGGTACTTCTGATGGATCAAGAGAGGTTTGCGCTCAACATTGCGATGTGTTTTTGACCTGGCCGGAACGGGAAGAAAGTTTATATGAAACCATTAACGATATGAGTAACCGCGCAGCGGCACACGGGCGAAAGATAGATTTTGGTTTACGTATTCACGTTATTGTGAGAGAAACTGAAAACGAAGCCAGGGCTTATGCTAAAAAATTAACTTCAAAACTGGATGAAAAGCGTGCACAGGAAATCAGGAGCCGGGGAGAGGATTCCCGCTCACTAGGTGTGCTAAGGCAAGATCAGCTCAGGGAAGAAGCGGATGAAGACGGATATATTGAGCAATTGCTTTGGACAGATATAGGAAAGGTGTTTTCTGGCTGTGGAGGCGGATTGGTTGGAAGTCCGGAGCAGATCATAGAGAAAATCAACCGATATATTGATATGGGCTTCCGTGCATTTATTTTTTCCGGGTTTCCCTTAAAAGAAGAGGCCGACTATTTCTCCAAATTGGTTTTACCGCATTTACCCAATGTATCGCTATCCCAGATCCAGGGCAGAATTCCTGAAGAGTCTCCGGTTACACCCTATACAACAGCAGATTTAAAATAGTTATGGCAGATAAAAGTACAGGACATCCTGGTCTTAAAAGAGAAATAGGATTATTAGATGCGATTTTCCTGGTGGTCGGCAGCATGATCGGCTCTGGTATTTTTATTGTCGGTGCCGATATCACCAGACATACCGGCTCTACCTTTTGGTTCATTGCCGTATGGATAATTGGTGGGATCATGACCTTAATTGCCGCTTTAAGTTATGGAGAACTAAGTGCCATGTACCCAAAGGCTGGTGGTCAATATACTTATTTAAAAGAAGCCTATAATCCATTGGTGGCCTTTGTATATGGATGGAGCCTGTTTGCGGTGATCCAGACTGGAACCATTGCAGCTGTGAGTGTTTCCTTTTCTAAATTTTTAGCCTATTTGGTTCCCAGCCTTAGTGAGGACATTGTGTTGGTAAAAATAGGTGGTTTGTCCATTTCCCATGCACAGGGATTTGCCATCCTGCTCCTTGTTTTTATTACTTATATCAATACCAAGGGGGTTAAAGGTGGCAAAATTATACAAAGTGTTTTTACTGCAACCAAAATCCTCAGTATTGCAGGTCTTATTATTTTTGGTTTTATTCATTTAAAGCCAGAGGTCTGGAGTGCTAACTGGGTCAATTGGGATTTAAGAAAACTAAGTACCGAAGGCACTTTTACGGCCTATCATGGTGCCCCTGCAATTGCGGGGGCACTAGCGGCAGCCTTAGTAGGTGCCATTATGAGTTATGAAGCCTGGAACAACGTTACCTTTGTAGCAGGTGAAATCAGAGATCCGAAAAAGAATATAGGCAGAAGCCTTTTTATTGGAACAGCATTGGTTACATTGATTTATGTCCTGCTCAATCTAATGTTTACGGCTGTGCTTCCACTTTCTGAAATAGCTTCCGCAGAAAAAGACCGGGTTGGTTTGGTGGCATCGCAGGCTATTTTTGGACCCGAAGGAACACTGGTGATCGCCGTATTGATTATGATTGCCACCTTTGGATGTAATAATGGCTTAATCCTGACGGGTGCGCGGGTATACTATTCGATGGCTAAAGATGGATTGTTCTTTACTCGAGCTTCCCGTTTAAATAAACATGCTGTTCCGGCATTTGCTTTGTGGATTCAATGTGCAATGGCTTCCGTGTTGTGCCTGAGTGGTAAATACGGAGATTTACTGGACATGATCACTTTTATAGCGGTATTGTTTTATGTGCTCACCATTGTTGGGATCTATATTTTACGCATTAAAAGGCCCGATGCAGAACGGCCATATAAAGCCATTGGCTATCCATTTTTGCCTGCTTTATATATACTGTTGGGCGTAGCATTTTGTGTTTTATTGATCATATATAAACCTGGCTTTACCTGGCCGGGATTGTTTATTGCCTTAATCGGGGTGCCGTTGTTTTATATCAATGAATTTTTAAAAAAGCGGGATCCTGTTCTTGAAAGGAATGATGAATAATAAGCCTATATTCGCAGGAAATTATATCTAACGTTTCTATGAAATTAACGCTAAAAACAATACTATTCGTGTTTTCCATGACTACACTTTCCCTTTTTTCGTGCAGTAAAGGAAGTAATCCAGTTATTGACAAAAAAGAAACTGTTGTAGCAGATGAAAAGATCTATGTAAAAGTAACTGTCGAGAATGGTGAGTTGATCAGTATATCGTCCATCTCCAATGGAAGTAGTGAAGCGCAATCAGAGAGCTTGTCTGATAAAAAGTCCTTCACTAAGGAATACAAGTCTGTAAGTGTGGTTAACGCAAGTGCTAAAGGCATTGATGCAAATTCTGTACTAAGGGTTCAAATTCTAAAAGGAGACAAGGTATTAAAAGAGGCTATGTCGGCAGGCGCGGATATGTCTGTTGCGATGATGTATTTTTAAAATTGCAATCATCTGATGCTTTAGCAGATCGTTACTACAGTGGCTGAGCAAAGAATAACTGAAAGAATTTCATTTTATTTGAAGGCAGGACGAGTTTAGTCTCTGTCTTCAAATCTATATACAAGGTTTGAGCTACATTGGATTCAACAGACGGCCATAAGGGCAAACCAGGGCCATTTGGATCACCTTTATTCACAAAATTAACCCAATAGGAAGACATCATTTCGGATATTTGCCTATCTGCCGGGGTCCAGGGCCGCATGAGCTTGTTCAGGTTGCTAAACACATAAGGAATTTCTGAGGAGTGAAATGCACCATATTGGGGGAATTCTGGCCAGGGGATGGGATGGTTAAAATAATAGGTATAGGCCTGAGCCGTTTTCGAATAGCCATCAGCCCATAAATACGTTGAGGCCAAGCCAAAATCTCTTGCGCTTTCAACCTGTGATGTACGGGCTTCTGAATCGGTACGGGCTGGATACAGGAAATCAAAATCTTCATAAAGTACCTCATAAAGTTGACGGGATTGTTTTTGAAATTCCTCCGCAGATATTTTACCATAGTTAGATTTAGCACTTCCTTCATCAGCATTTATTCCTGTGAGTACAGGTACCCGGTTCTGTTTCCCCTGCTTATATATGACCGGAACGCTTTCCGGTAGAAACCATCCATCAATAATCGGCCTTAATAAACCGGGTAGTTTTTTTGTATAGGCCAATAGCTCATCAGCAGACAAATCCCTTAACTGCTTTAGGGAAGACATGCCCAAGCTGGTGGTGAAATCAGAACATGCTTTTTCTGCTTGTTGTAAAGTGAGCATTGGGGTTCGTGGCACTAAATCAGAGCCGCTTTGTGCAATGCCTCCACTCATTAAACCTTTGGTTAACGGAGATGCTATTAGATCATGTACACATCCTGCGCCTGCTGATTGGCCACAAACTGTTACTCGTTTTGGATCACCTCCAAACGAAGCTATATTTTCCTGTATCCATTTTAAGGCGGCCATTTGATCCATCAGCCCATAATTTCCTGAAGAATGATGTGCAGACTCCCTGCTGAGCTCGGGATGGGCAAAAAAGCCAAAAATGCCAAGACGGTAATTGATATTGATAACGATGATGCCTTTTCTTGCCAGGTTTTCGCCGTTGGAAATGGGAGTGGAGCCTGAACCTTCAACATAACCACCCCCGTGTATATAAACCAAAACGGCTAAACTTTCTCCCTTTTGATGTTTTGGTGTCCAAATGTTCAGGTAGAGACAATCTTCACTAATCGGTTGATCATTTATAAATTCGGCAGTCCAGGGATTGCGCGCAGCTGTAGTTTGCATTGCACTGTTACCGTATTGATCGGCTGCCCTTATTCCTTGCCAGTGTTTTGGAGCCTGAGGTGCTTTCCATCTTAAATTTCCAATTGGGGGAGCAGCATATGGAATGCCCTTATATATCTGAATCTGACCATCGACAGAGCTTGTTCCTGCAAGTGAGCCTTCATTTACCTGAACGGTATCTGCAGGTGCCTGGGCAAAAGAATGGCAAGTTGAAAAAATTAAGATTGCAAAGATATACTTTTGAATTTTTCTGCTCATATCAGCAAGATAAAGATAATATTGGAGATCGGCAGCCTATTATCTAACCAGCATATCTGCAACCTTAGTTAAGTCGAAAAACTGTAATGATGTAACTACAG
>NZ_QAIL01000161.1:0-37550 GCF_003061025.1 Pedobacter sp. HMWF019
GTTTATAATATTAAATCGGATGTAATAATAATAGTAGATAATTTTCCTGTATGAATAACGCTCCAATTGTAAGTATAAAGAATCTAGTAAAAAATTATGGTACAAAAAAGGTGCTGAAAGGCATTGATCTCGATATTTATCCTGGCCAGATCATTGGTTACATTGGGCCCAATGGTGCCGGAAAATCTACCACAGTCAAGATTCTTATCGGACTTATACCCGATTTTGAAGGTACCGTAACGATTAATGGTATAGATCTGCGATCTGATCCACTTGAAATTAAAAAGATTATTGGCTATGTCCCTGAAAATGCAGAGATCTACGAAGTATTGACCCCAATGGAGTACCTTGATTTTGTAGGTCAGCTACAAGGAATGGACAATGTGGTTATCACAGAAAGGTCCATAAAAATGTTGCGTTATTTTAACCTGGAAGCGAATAAAGACCAGCGTATGGATACTTTTTCAAAAGGTATGCGACAAAAGGTTCTTCTGATATCTGGTTTACTTCATAATCCTCAGATCATTGTTCTTGATGAGCCCTTATCCGGACTTGATGCCAATGCTGTTATCCTGGTTAAAGAGGTCATTTCATTATTGGCAAAAGAAGGGAAAACGATATTCTATTGTTCTCATATGATGGACGTTGTAGAGAAGGTGTCCGACAGAATTGTTTTAATCAACGATGGCACGATCATCGCAAATGGGACTTTCGATGAGTTACAGCAGAACCAGGGAGAAAGTCTTGAAAAAATCTTCTCGAAACTTACCAATAATGAACATGCTGAGCATTCTGCTTCCAGCTTTTTAAACGTCTTTGAGTAGATTTCATGAACAAGTTTATCATTAAAGTCATTATGTTGTTCGCTCCATTGATGAACAGATGGGGAATAGACACCAACCAACTAAAGATTATTCTTGCTATTAAGCTTACCATGGACGTCAGACGTCCAAATACCTTTACCCAGGCAAAGACAAATTCAAGTAAGCCGGTAAATGGGGTGAATACAATGAGCCTGGTCATATCATTCATTATGGGCATATTTTACACCATGTTATTGGCTTTCCTGAAGGTACCCTTGTTGGGGCATACCATCTATTTCACCCTAATCATGGTTTCGCTTACACTCACACTGATCTCAGACTTTACCAGTGTACTTATAGATACAAAAGACAATTACATCATTTTACCCCGGCCAGTAAGTGACCGTACTTTTACGGTTTCGCGCATCTTGCACATTACGATCCATATATCAAAACTCGTATTTGGTCTTACTTTACCTGCCTTTATTTATACACTAATTTTTGATGGGGCGTTAGCTGGACTTATGTTCCTGGTTGAAATTTCCTCTGCCACCCTCTTGAGTATTTTATTTGTGAACATCATATATCTGATTGTACTTAAAGTAACCACTCCCGGAAAGTTCAAGGACATCATTGCTTATTTCCAGATTGCCTTCGCTGTGCTGATCTTTGTTGCATATAATACCATACCCCGGGTTTTGGACATCAGCGCTATTGGAAAGATCAACATGATACAGATAAAAGCGATCTATTTGATGCCTTCTGCTTGGATTGCCGGCCTACATGAGCTTGCTGTCAATTGGCGGTATCAACCTGAAGTCATCCTCCCGTTTTCTGTTTTGGCAATTTTAAGTCCGCTTATTGGCATAAGGGTAGTGATCCGTTATCTGGCCCCTGGTTTCAATAATAAATTAGCTGAAATTAGTGGCAGCCTAGGTGACAAACAGGAAGCAAAAGCACATACAGAAATAAAAAGAACAAATTTAAGGCTTGAAAATATGGCCAATTTCTTTACCAGCTCTTCAATTGAGAAAGCTGGTTTTAAAATTGTCTGGTTACTGACTTCCAGGTACAGAGAGTTCAAAGTGAAGGCTTACCCGTCATTTGCATTCATCCCCGCCTATTTCATTTTCATGGTCTTTTCAGGTAAGAATACTTTGACCTGGTCAGAAAAGTGGGACCATCTTGGAAATGGAAGCAAATATGTAATCCTGATCTATATGACCGGGATAATTCTGTTGAACATATTGCAAAATGTCATTTTCAGCGACCGTTATAAGGCTGCATGGGTATATTATGTAACCCCTGTCCGTACTCCCGGAGAAATCCTTTCAGGAATGTATAAAGCCATCGTACTAAAGTTTCTATGTCCATTCATCTTATTGATAACTTTATTTTGTATAAGTATATGGGGACCGGGTGTAATTAATGATGTTTTATTTGGTTTTTGCAATTTGATCATCGTTGGGATTCTGCTTGCCCTGTTTACCACGAACAGGCTTCCCTTCTCTGAACCAGAGGGTAATAAAAGCAAGGCTGGAAAGTTTACAACCAACCTGTTTTTGATGATGCTTATGTTTGGAATGGGCGGAATACACTACTTTATCGCTCGATGGGAATGGCTGATATGGGTACTTCTGTTCATCAATTCTGGTGTGTTGTGGCTGATGCTTAATAAGTATAAGGCCCAAAGTTGGCAGGAAATCCAGGTATACCAAGAGGTTTAATGCTATTACCTAGTCACAATTTCTACAGTACCTGATTCCAAACCTTTACTGCTGGCCGTCAGCTTTAGCTTTGATGAGGTGTTTCCTGCTTTTATAATAGCCATTACCAACCCGTTAAATGCACTATGAACATTAGATTTGAATGATTCATGATTTGTAGGACTCCCATTATCAAGCCCCTCAATATAGGCATCTCCATCTAATTTAAAACTGATTACCTGGTTGGCATCAGGAATAACATTACCTTCAATATCGGTCACCTTTACTGTAACAAAAGATAAGTCCTTTCCATCTGAGTGTATTTGATTACGATCTGCAACCAACAGCAGTTTGGCCGCCTTGCCTGCTGTTTTTATGGTTTGCTCCAGAACAATTTTTCCATCTTTCCGCGATACTGCCCTGAGTATACCAGGTTCATATTTCACTTTCCAGGCGATTTTCATGTCCTGACCTTGCTTGTTTTTTTTTCCGAGAGAACGGCCATTCAAATAAAGCTCTACTTCATCTGCTTGATTATAATAAACCAATATATCAACAAGTTGTCCTTTATGCCAATTCCAATGCGGAAAGACATGCAGTACCGGAGTATTGGTCCAGATACTCTTGTACAAATAATAGACGTCCTTTGGGAAACCAGCAAGATCAATAATTCCAAAATAGGAACTTCTTGCCGGCCACACATAAGGGGTTGGCTCTCCCAAATAGTCAAAACCGGTCCATACAAACATTCCGGAAACTGCCGGATTGTTTTCAAAAGCCATTAAGGTTTGTTCATGTGAGGAACCCCAGGGTGCATAGCAATTATCATAAGCGGAACAACTGAAGTCCGGATTTCCTGTTAATAATGGTTTATCCCAAGCCACTGGCCAGATTCTCACACTATCAAATGGCATGTCATAGTGTCCGCGAGTTTGTAATGCAGAGACCGTTTCTGTGGCAATTAATTTTTTGCCAGGATAGGTTTTATGAAAATCTTTCCATTTCTCATAATTATAATTGTAGCCAATCAAATCCATTGCGCCAGACTGAATCAGGTTATTGTATAAGTTCACATCATTATTTGCTGTGGTAACCGGACGGCTGGTATCCAGGTTTCTGACAAACCTAGCCAATTCCCTGGCAATGACGCGTCCTGTTGTGTCTGCTCCCGTACCCCATTGCTCCTGAATTTCGTTTCCAATACTCCAAATAAATACAGAAGGGTGATTGCGATCCCGGATAATTTGATCTTCCAGATCTTTTCTGTGCCATTTTTCCCAATCCAGGTGATAATCAAAATTAGTTTTCTTTTTCGCCCACAGGTCAAATGCTTCGTCCATTACAATAAACCCCATTTTATCGCATAAGTCCAGCAAGCCTGGAGCAGGTGGATTATGAGAAGTCCTAATCCCATTACAACCCATCGCTTTTAAGATCTCCAGTTGTCGCTCAGCTGCACGTAGATTGAAAGCAGCTCCAAGTGCACCCAGATCATGGTGGTTACATACGCCACGAATTTTTAACACTTTTCCGTTTAATATGAACCCCCGATTGGCATCAAAACTGAATGTTCTGATGCCTAAAGGTGTATCGTAGTTGTCTATCACTTTGCCTTTAAGTAAAACCTGGGTTTTTACAGTATATAAGTAGGGAGATGTGTCAGACCACAATCTGGGATTTAGTAGTTTTATTTCCGCATGCACATTGGTGTTTTTCTTCAATCCAGCCGTTTGAGTATAACTCCCCACCAGTCTCTGCTCATGATCAAAAATCCGGATTTCAATTACGGCCTGTTGTGGAGGTTTAACTGGCGACTTGACATTCACCTCAAGTTTTATTGTTGCTTTTAAACTGTCCACATCAGGTGTAGTTACAACGGTTCCACAATAGTCAATATGTACAGGATTTAAAGTAAGGAGTTTTACATTTCTGTATATTCCCGAACCACTATACCACCTTGAATTTGGCTGTTTAGAATTGTCCACCCTTACTGCAATGATATTCTGGCCCCCGTAATTCAAAAAGGGAGAAAGCTCGTAGCGAAAAGAAATATAACCGTTTGGTCTTTTTCCAAGAAAGTGTCCATTGATCCAAACTTCACTATTGCGATACACGCCTTCGAAGTCTATCGCCATATATTTTCCTTTTGAACTGCGAGGTACCGTAAATTTTTTACGGTACCAGCCTATTCCGCCAGGTAATGCACCACCTCCTACAGTTGCGGGGTGATCATTACTAAAAGTACCTTCTATACTCCAATCATGCGGGAGGTTTAACGCTCGCCAGTTATTGTCGATGTAATCAACAGTATATGCTTTCTGTTGTTCCCCAAGGTTAAACTTCCAATCCGAATTAAAATCTTCCGTAATTCTGGGGCATTCTTGCGCAGGTAAACTTACGGCTATACCAGAGAAACCAATAAGCAGAAATAGTAATTTAAATATTCTCAATTTGTTGTTTGTTACAGGATGTAATGAAAAGAAAACCACTCGTCTTTAGCGGCATTGTAATCTGTGCCAAACCAAATACCTTTACTTTCTACTTTACCCGGGAAAACCTTTACCACCTTAAAGGTGTTTTTAACAGGGCTCAAAGAATTTCCTGGATTCTGCAGGAGCAATTCTCCGTTTAGGGTAACTTCATTAGTTGCCTCATTTATAGTAAATGTCCCGGTAGTCATTACGCCATTTTGATTACGTGTATAATTCATTCCACCCACTCGGTTAAATAATATCCAGGAGTTTTTGGCAATCAAATCCCAGGAATTGTTCCAACCCCAATCTCTGGTATCGTCACTCGTTTTGGTCCAGCCTTTACCTTTTGCAATCCAATCAATAGGATTACCAGAGGCATCAATTTTCCATAGCCTGCCCGAAGTAGTACCCGTTATCATAGAAAGTAATTCTCCAGATTTGAATGTAGGATCAAAGCCCTCATCAGGCCCCGTTACAGGTGGTACATAATGATCAGAAAAAGTTTTCGAAAGAAAATTATAAACGATCATTGCAGGACCTTCTCCATCTACATCTTTATCCCTGATAACGCCCAGTTGCATGGTGTTCTCATCCAAAGAAAGGATCTTATAATTGCTCCAGTTGCTAATTCCTGTCAGACCATTTTTAGCTGGTTTATAACCGCGAAGTATAGAAGCATTATTAATGCTGAGGGTTTTAGAATTCACACTTAAAAAATAAGTCCCGTTTTGCGTCACATTACCTTCCATGGGTTTGACCGCCTGAAAAGCTGCAGTTCCTTTTAATCCAAATGTCATTACCCCGTAATCGCCGGCTGCCATTATGCCGGGATAGATATCACTGATGCCTGGTCCCCAGGTCCAGCAATCTCCGCCATAACAACCCGTTGAAAAAGCTCCACTGGCCCAAGGCCCGCCTTCTTTAAGCCAGCCTATATTTACGCCATAGAATGAAAGAGGCCCGGAAAAGTACTTTCCTTCTGTATCCAGAACCCATTGCTTATCTTTTCCTACACCACCGGAAATTGCCGTCCATAATGGATCATTGACATAATTTAAGTTGTCCTGAGTTACCTTTATGATGACGGAGTCCATTTTTACGACCATACCACCGGTAGAGACAGAAAGTTTAATCACATAATCACCAGCAAATGCGAATTTAACCGTATCTACCATTCTGGTTGAACTGCCAATTCCATAATCCCACATCGGTAAAGTACCTGGTGTCATATTCTTTAAAATGACTGTGTTGCCGCCGGCATCTGCTTGTTTATCCTGTGTAACGGAAAACTTAATCTCCGATTTGTCCAATACCCTGCCCAAACTGTGCTCCTCTTTTTTACAGGCCGCAAATAACAAAGGCAGCAGGGCTGTTGCGAATATTCTTTTATATAGTTTCATTTTCTCTTCAGATTAAAAGATGATCAGGTTACCAGCCTGGATTTTGTTTTAGAGTACCATTAGACAGATTGATCTCGGTATAAGGGATTTGTTGAAGCCCTTTCGTTGCAATAATATTTGCCGCTGAAATCGTTTTCTGTGTACTTTGGCCTCCATTAAGTACAGTTGTACTTTGTGCGATCTGCTGAGCAGCTTTATCAATGCCCTGACGTAGTAAGTCATAGTAACGAATTCCTTCAAAGGCGAATTCCAGCCTGCGCTCATTCATTAGGTTATCCTGGCTGATCGACAAAGGTGTGAAAGCATCTTTATAGGCACGTTGCCTAACCTGGTTAAAATAAGTCTGGGCATTTGGGCTACCTAGTTCAGCTGCCATCAGTAAAACATCAGCATAACGGATGGATACATAATCCTGAAACTGTCCAATCTGAAAATTTGGATTCCCATTTGCTTCTGGTAATGGTTTTCCATCTGTCCCGATCATTGGGCTATATTTTTTAGCATAATACCCGGTATATTCTCTTTGCTTGCTTTGGTTTGTGAACGGAATTTTCTCATCAACAATAGAAATGATGGAGGCAACCCTCCTGGTATCTGTATTTGCATAAGCATTCCATAATTTAGGATCTACCGTTTCTGCTCCCCATCCGTTCCCATAAGGAAAGAATGACTGTTCCCGGATTCCAGTCATCACCATCCAGTAATTCCCATCAACGTTGCCATTGTAGTCACTTGTATAAGTGTATTTGATGGCGAATATGATTTCCTTATTGTCTTCACCTGCATAGGCAGCCTGTGAAGCTGCCGGCCACAGATTGTTAAAATCATCGATCAAACCATATCCGCCCTGTGTAATCACATCTTCAAGATAAGCAAGAGACTGGGCCTTGGTTACTACGCCAACCAGATCAGATTTAGTATAATACCCCGTATAAAAAAGGAAAACCCTACCCAACAAGGCCTCTGCAGCATATTTGGTTACCCGGCCGTGGTTAGCAGGTAGCTGACTGGGATAGGGCGTAGAAGGCATATTACCGGCCGAAAATTTAAGATCTTCGGCAATGACCTTATAAACTTCGTCTGGATTAGCTTGGGGGATATTTTCTGCAGAAGGTTTCGTTAATAATGGAATGTTTCCCCATAATCTAACCATATCAAACAGCAAATAAGCGCGCAGATAACGGGCCTCAGACTCATACGTTTTTCTTAACTGAGTGTCACTGCCCCATTCAATCTGATCCATTTTACTAATCAGCATATTACAACGGTATAAAGCTTTATAATAGAGCACCCAATTCCGACCAAACAGATTCTGATCTGAGGGTGAACGCGATTTATCAAATTCATCAAGCATCTGATAGCCGAAACCATCTGAATTACCTGTACCTCCAAAAGTATTATCTGACATGACTTCGGCAGCAACAGGTAACGCTATTCCATCCGACCATACAATTTGTAATCCATCATAGCATCCAACCAATGCCGTAAATGCGTCTTTTGGAGTTCTATAGAAATTTTCGTCGGTTACAGTGGTCATTGGCTCTGTATCCAAAAAACTTTTTTTGCATGCGCCCAATGTCAAAAAGAGCAATGCGATTATACCTATTTTTATAACTTTCATAATGATTAAGATCAGAGGGATTAAAATCTAAGGTTTGCACCGAGCATAAATGTTCTTGGTCTTGGGTAATATCCTACATCAACACCTGATGAAAACCCTTCAGAGCCATAACCAATTTCGGGATCCATGCCGTCATATTTTGTGAAGGTACAGACATTCAATGCCGCAGCATATAGCCTGACTTGTTTGAGGTAACTCTTCTTAAACACCCTACCAAGATCGTATCCAACAGTGATGTTACTGATCCGGAGATAATCTCCTTTCTGGATGTACAAATCAGAGAAATTTGTCCAGTTTCTATTGTCATCAGTTACACGGGGAATCGTATTTGAACTCCCTTCTCCATGCCATCTATCTAGTATTCTTGTGGTATAGTTTGAGTATTGACTAGCTTGATTTCTATAAGACTGGACAATGTCATTTCCTGCAACACCAGAGGCTACAATTGAAAAATCAAATCCTTGGTAATCTCCTGAAAGTGTGATCCCAAAAGTATAATCCGGATTAGGCTTACCAATGATCGTACGATCCAGATTATCTATCACTCCATCTCCATTCAAATCCTGATATTTTACATCTCCCGGTGCTGCCGAAGGTTGGATAAGCCTACCACTGGCAGACCTGTAATTAACAACTTCAGCTTCATTCTGAAAAATACCAGCCGTTTTTAATCCCCAGAAATAACCTATTGGAAAGCCACTCTGCGCGCGGTAAAATTCAAGCGAATTGTCAAACAGCTGGTTGGCCAAACCATGTACAATTCCATCTGCAGTCGGAATATTACCTACCTTATTTTTGTTGTAAGCTCCATTAACACCTACTGAATAGTTAAAACTGCCTAGGTTACTTTTATAGATTAAAGCCAGCTCGACTCCTGTATTTTTTACATTACCGCCATTAATAAAAGGGGCATCGGCTCCTGCTGTAGCCAGGATCGGTGCTGAAATTAGCCAATCCTTGGTGGTTTTGTTATACCAGTCAAAGTTTATGGTAAATTTCCCTTTGAGCAGATTTGCATCAAAACCTATGTTTGTTTGTTCTGAAGTTTCCCATTTCAAATTAGGGTTGCTAAGCCGGCTTGGATAGGCTCCAGGAGTAAGCACACCTTCGGTAGGACCAAAAATATAATTGGTATTTGATAAGGTAATTGGAGCCAGATATTGGAAAGCGGCAATATTCTGGTTTCCTACTTGTCCCCAGCTGGCGCGAAGTTTAAAAAAATCAAGCCAGCTTTTCTGACTTTCAAGAAACTTCTCGTTGGTTACTACCCAGCCGGCAGACACTGATGGGAAATAGCCCCATCTATTCTGTGCAGCAAATCTGGAAGAGCCATCTGCTCTGAAGGTCGCGTTTAACAGGTATTTTTCTTTATAGTTGTAATTTGCCCTTCCAAAATAAGACATTCTCCGGTCTGCGTCGTTTGGCCTGCCACCTATGGTAATACCTGCGATATTCTTGTTCGTGGCGTTACTTAACCAGGCATGATCAAGATCATCAAAAATCAAATTGGTATTGCTTCCAAAAATATTGGTCCCATCTGCCTGGTAGGCGGAACTCCCCGCCATCACTTCAATTGCATGGTCATTTTTGATATTGAATTTATAACTCAGTAAATTATCCCAAATCAAAGACTTACCCTTATTCATAGATTGACTGGCCTTAGTTGTTGTGCTGTAAGCATAAATAGAAAGGTTATATATAGGTGTAAAAGAGTGGCTTTCACCAGCATTATAATCCATTCCCAAGCTCGATCTGAATTTTAGATTTTTAATAGGCTCCAAAACGAGATAGATATCACCAAGTACCCTTTGGTTATTACTGCGGTTCTGATTATTCAAAACCATCAAGGCATATGGATTGGCTTCTCCATTGTTCCACGTAGATTTGCTATTATCAAAAAAATTACCACCTGCATCATAAACAGAAACGAATGGACTGGTATTAAAAGCTCCCCGTAAGCTGTTATTGTATTGATTTCCGATCGCTATTCCATTATTTTTAATATCTGTATAAGTAAGATGCTGGCCTATTTTCAGGATATCTTTATAAAAATTATGTTCGGAATTGATCCTGAAACTGTAACGTTGATAATTAGATAAGCTTTTTCCTCCAACAATACCTTCCTGCCCCGTGTATGACAAACCCAGGGAATAAACAGAAGCTTCAGAAGCACCAGAAGCACCAATAGAATAATTTTGTGTCGGTGCATTATTTACAAACATCTGGTCTATCCAATTTGTCCCTTTTCCCAATGCCGAGATTTGATCATTGCTAAAGATTGGCTGTTTGCCACTATTAATAGCGGCCTCGTTCATGATAGAAGCATATTGCGATGAATTGAGCAATTGTGCTTTGTTAGCGACATTTTGCAGACCAAAATAAGCATCAAAGGTAAGTTGCGCCGATTGCCCCCGTTTACCTTGTCTTGTGGTCACCAGAACTACCCCATTTGCCGCCTGAGAACCATAAATGGCTGCTGAGGCAGCATCTTTCAGAATATCAATAGATTCTATGTCTGCTGAATTTAAATAAGTGATATCACCAGTAAGCACACCATCGACCACATAAAGAGGCCCTGAATTTCCAATCGTACCCAAGCCGCGAACGATGACTTTCATTCCTTCACCCGGCTGCCCTGAGGAGGAGGTGATCTGTACCCCTGGACTCTGCCCTTGTAAACCTTGCAAAGCATTGGTTGTACTTTGTTTTTGTAATGTTTCCCCTTTAATCTGTACTGTCGCTCCAGTGATCAGTTTTTTCTGCTGCACACCATAACCAACTACAACGACCTCTTCCAGGTCTTGCTGCCCATAAGCTAAACTTATATTGAGTACATTTCCCTGCTGTACTGTGACTTCTTTGGTGATGTAACCTACGGAACTCACCCGCAAAACATCACCAGTCTGTGCACTGATCGCATAGACGCCTGCATTATTGCTTCCTGTACCGGCTGTCTTCCCCATTATTTTGACCACAGCTCCCGGAATAGGCTGACCATCTGCTGCCCCTGTTATTTTACCAGAAATTTGACGCTGCTGGGCAAATGCCGACTGACTGGATACGAGCAGAAAGAAAAATATCAGTAGCCAGACATTCCCATTTTTAGAACTAGATTTCTTTTCCATGCCGTTCATAATAATTTAGTATTAGTTGATTCATAGTATATTTGGTTGTAAATAATTGCTATTTAAATGGCCAGGACTATAGCTTTATAGTTATCCGCCTGCCTGTGTAAGAAAGCTTATAATCTGCTTTCTGATTAAAGTCTAATGGTTTTGCTGATTTTGGCCCAATCACGATAATTCTAAAATCCCGGTGAGACATCATTCCTTTGAAATTCCCTCTCCTGTCACTTAGGCTTAGTGTCTTGTTGTTTTCTGTATAATTAAAATCAATATTGGAGAACGCACCCTGTTCGTAGTTGTAATTTATTCCCTCATCTTCATAAAGAGAGAATGATGCATCTTTCCCAGTATAAATAAATAGGGTAATTGCATCAGGTACTTTTTCAGTTGTATATTGTAATTCCGGCCCTGTGGGAAGTATGGTTCCTTCTTTCACATAAACAGGCATTCTCTGATAAGATGCCAACGCATGTATATCCTGCCCTCCTTTAAAATACTGACCCGTATACAGATCATACCAACCCTGTCCTTCAGGCAAATAAACAGTTCGTTTACGTTCTTTATATTTATATACCGGATTGATCAATAGTGAAGGTCCAAACAGATAACTGTCATTCAAATTAATGGCCTTCAAATCTTTAGGAAAATCCATCATCAGTCCACGCATAATAGTATAGTCTTGATGGTAAGTACTTCCAGCTAAAGAATAGATATAAGGCATCAATCTGTATCTTAATTTATTGTAATACAACATACTTTTGTAGGCCGGATGATCTTCTGGTGCGATATTATAAATTTCCCTGTAAGGAAACTGTCCATGTACCCTGAATAATGGTACAAACGCACCAAACTGGTACCACCGGGTGTTCAATTCCCTCCACTCTTCCAGGTCGGCACCTTTGGCTTGTTCATAACGCTTTTCTACCGAAAATCCGCCGATGTCCATTGTCCAGTTGGGCATTCCCGAAAGAGAAAAATTAATACCAGCACCGATCTGGCTTTTCATGTCCTCCCATCTTGAGGCAATATCGCCGCTCCATGCCACGGATGCATAGCGTTGTAAACCTGCATAGGCAGAGCGGGTCAGAATAAAAACTCTGTTTAATGGATTTGTTTTCCGCTGGCCTTCATAGATCCCTTTTGCATTGACTAAAGGAAAGGCATTAAAATAGGTTGTTGGCGAGCCTTCAAACGTTGGTGTCATCAGTTCTTTTCTAGCCTCCACCGGTAAGTTGGAATGCATATCCGGTTCCGTCGCATCCATCCACCAGGCATCTATCCCTTTCTGGTATAACCTTGTATTCACCAGATCCCAAAAGGATATTCTTGCCTTTGGGTTAAAGGCATCGTAAAAGGTATTGGAATACCCCCTCCCAATCCAATCCAGACGTCTTTCTGCAATGTTCCTTTTATATAGGAAACGATTCTTATCGAAGTCATCATATATGTCAAAACCCTTATTAAACTTAGGCCATACCGAGATCATGAGGTTAACATGTTGCTCGTGTAGGGATCTGATCATTTCTACAGGTGTTGGAAAGCGTGCCGGATCAAACTGCTGGCTCCCCCATTCGGGCTCTTTCCAATAAGACCAGTCCAGTACAATATTGTCTAGCGGAATTTTACGGTCACGGAATGCTTTTACGGTAGACAGGATATCGTCTTGAGTTTTATAGCGCTCTCTGCTTTGCCAAAATCCCATGGCCCATTTAGGTAATAAAACTGCTTTTCCGGTTACTGTACGGTATCCGGAAATTACCTGATCTGCATTTTCTCCTGAAATAAAATAGTAATCAACCGCTGACCCAGATTCTGAACGTAATCCAAAAATATTCTTTAAGGCTTCCGGAGCCGGTGGTAAACAGGTTAAGCCTAAATAAGACTCACCCCCATCTGGTATCCATTCCATCTTTACACCGATCTTTTTATTTTTCTGGAGCGCCAGATCAAGAATAGCTGAACCGGAATTCCATGCCTGCCGCCAGTAATCGGCAACAAGTTTACCATCCAACCAAACTTTGATATACCCCGCGTACTTCAATTGTAATTGGTACGTCCCATCCAAATCACTTTCCACAGCGCCTTCGTAAGTCACTATTGCGTCTTTCATTTTAATGCGATCTGGAAACTTATGTTGATCCGTTAACCAGTTCAGTGAAATTTCCGATACAGGTTGGACAAACAAGATCTTTTCTGGTGATGTTTTTTCTGCATAACTTGCAGTAAGCCATCCTTCATTGTTGTCTTTAGAAAACAATCTCAAGGCATTCAAAGGCTGATAATCTCTTACATCACCAGCCCGGGTAATGGAATAATTATCCCATAACAGGCCGTATCCTTTGTTAGAAACTACAAAAGGAACACCTATTTCCGTATTATACTGAGAAAGATCTACCCGTCTTCCCCTATAATTGACTATCCCCTGCTGGTGTTGTCCTAGTCCATAATAAGCCTCATTATCCTGTATATCGAATAGTTGCGAAACCTGATAAGATGATTCTCCATTAAAAAGCCGGGGAACCAAAGCAATATCCGTTAATTTACTCTGTGCTAATAAAAGTTTATCATCATTATCCCGATAGGTCAGTGTTCCGGTTTCAGCAGAAATTTCAACATTCAGCTTTTTAGTTTTTAGAACAATCAGATCCTTAATTCCATCCACCGAAAATTGGACCGTTATATCAGCTGATTTAATTGACATCAGGCTCGCCGCTTTAGGAAAATCATCGTTACCAACAGCTGTTATATGAATAATCTGGTCAGTTACTGGTTGAAGACGGATTTTTTTTATTCCTGATGTAGAGTGAAGAACAGAGACTTCAATTCCTGAATCTGTTTTGACATAGTTTTCCTTTTCTTGTCCATTGACATGTAGAACCAGCCATACATTACAGATAAAGATCATGGAGATAACCTTAATTTTGCGCATAGAAGTAATTACAGTTTATATTGGTTGATTGACAGCTAAATTATCAGGAAGGATAGAAATCAAGGGTATCCAATTGATAACAAATGGGTATCCAAATGTTAACAAAACACAATTAAAGTGATCTGGAAGTGATTTCATCCGATTTTGCCAGGGCGTATACCGAAGGAAGAATATTGAACTCTTGTTTAAAATATCTGCTAAAATGTTTTGGATTGCTGAACCCTACTTCATACGCGACTTCGGCAATTGTCATCTGGGATTTCAACAGTAATGGTTTTGCTTTTTGTAACCGATAGGAACGAATATATTCTATTGGTGATTTACCGGTTAAAGGAAGAATCTTTTTGTACAGACCAACCCTGCTCATATTCATGTCAATACTCAATTGGTCTACAGAATAGGAAGAATCGCTGAGGTGTTTTTCTATATGCAAAGAGAGTTGCCTGATAAATTTGTCATCTACAGACTCCACTTCAGTTTCTGGTGGCTGAAAATCCACTTGTTTTTGGTACGTTCTTTTAGACAAGGCCTGTTGTTGGAGTAGATTTATGATTTTTGATAACAGAATTTCAAAATTAAAAGGCTTAGTCATATAATCATTAGCGCCTGTTTCCAGCCCAATCAATTGTTGGTCGTCGGTTGTCAATGCAGTTAATAAGATCACTGGCAAATGGGCTGTACGTTTATCAGATTTAATTTTCTTACAAAGATCAATACCATTCATTTCTGGCATACTTACATCGCTCACGACTAAATCAGGATGACTGGAAAGGATTTTTCGCCATCCATCTTTCCCGTTTGCAGCCTCTATGACCTGGTAATATTCTCTTAAATTGTCTTTTAAATAGAACAGAAAATCTTCGTTATCTTCTACAAGCATTAAAACAGGTTTTTTACTTTTCCAGGCAAGTGGTTCCTCTGTCTGAGTCTGCTCTAGCTTTGTACTGATGAGTACTTCAAGAGGGCGTTTAAGATGGAAAGTTTTACTATTAAAACAGGTTTTTTACTTTTCCAGGCAAGTGGTTCCTCTGTCTGAGTCTGCTCTAGCTTTGTACTGATGAGTACTTCAAGAGGGCGTTTAAGATGGAAAGTTTTACTGCTTTTATCAGGTAGTGATAACGATACGGTAAACTTACTTCCCACATTTACTTCACTATCAACCCATATATTTCCACCATGTAGTTTAGCAAACTCTTTAGTAATAGACAGGCCAATGCCACTTCCCTGGTTCACTATGGAATCAGGCACATCTCCCTGGAAAAAGCGTTCAAAGATCCTTTCCTTTTTATCGGGAGCAATACCAATTCCCGTATCGCTTACTTCCAGGAGCAGGCCGCCACGGTTTTCCTCACTTAACATTGTGCTTATTTTCACATTGACTTTCCCACCCTGTGGGGTAAACTTAAAGGCATTAGACAACAGATTAAAGACAATACGTTCTATTTTATCGTGGTCAAAAAGTGTAATTAACCGCTCTCTTTCAGTATGAAATTGAAAATTAATATTTTTCCTGTCTGCCACATCTCCAAAGGAAAGGCAAAGCTCTTTGATGAAAGAAATAATGTCTCCGGTTTTAGCGTGCAGTTTTAACTCTTGCACTTCCATTTTCCTAAAGTCCAAAAGCTGGTTAACCAGGTTTAACAGTCTTTTTCCGTTCCTGTGAATTAATTGAAGTTGTTGTTTTTCTGAATCGCCGGCTTTTTTGATTAGTTTTTCAATTGGAGTAATAATTAAAGACAATGGCGTTCTGAATTCATGGCTCACATTGGTTAGAAATTTTATCTTAAGTAAATCTAATTCGTGCATACGTTTTGCCTGCTGACGTTCCTGATTCAGCAAAAACTCCCTTTTCAGTCGCTGAATTCCCCTTCTTCTGATCCAAAGAAGCGTCCCTCCTGCAAGCAAAACATAGAAAGTGTAAGCCATCCAGGTTCTCCAGAATGGTGGTGAAATTTTAATACTTAAACTAGATTGATTGTTGGTCCAGTTTCCGGATGCATCGGTAGAAGCTACTTTAAAAGTATATTCCCCCGGATCAATATTCGTGTAAGCCGCCCGGCGGCTATTTTCCTGCAATTCCTGCCAATGCTGGTCAAAGCCCTCCAGTTTGTAACGGTATCTGATTTTTTTAGGATTGAAAAAATTGAGTGCAGCAAGCTCAAAAGTAAAACCATTCTGATTGTATTTCAATTCTATGGTATCGGTAAAGACGATCGACTTATGAAGCAAAATACGTCCTTCAATAGGCTCTCCAATACCTATATCTTTATTTTCAATCTGTAAACTGGATATTATTACAACAGGTTTACTTTGGTCACTTCGAATATTTTCCGGCCTAAAAAGGTTAAATCCATTTGCTCCCCCAAAAATGAGTTCTCCTTCTCTGGTTTTATATCCTGCATTAGCATTGAAGGCATTTCCTTGTAAACCATCATACTCATCATACTTTCTGAAAGTGTAAGAGAAGCCGGCTTTGTCTTTCTTAACGATTATGTTAAACATTCCATTTGCCGTACTCAGCCATAGATTTTGGTTATTGTCTTCAATTATCTTCAGCGTCGCTTTTTCCAGTAGTCCTTCTTTAGAATCGAAATTTTTAAACTTGCCTGTTTTAGGATCCAGTCTGCTCAACCCATCGCGGGTTGCAATCCAGATAAAGCCATAGCTATCTTGCATGAGATCATAAACTACATTATTGATCAATGCATTTGCCGCTCCGGAATCACTCTCATAATGAATAAACCGACCGTCTGTTCTCATCTCATCTACACCATCTGAAGTTCCGACCCAGATATTACCCCTGGTATCCTCTAAAAGACAGGAAATGAAATCAGACCTGATGCTGTTTTTTGTGCCTGCTCTTTTGTGGGTAAACAGGTTCGTATTTCGATCCAGTTGATCTAACCCACCGCTGAGCGTCGCAATCCAGAGATTTCCTTTACGGTCTTCTTTGATGTCCCATACCCTGTCATCTGCCAGGCTACTGGTATCCTTACTGTGATGTTTATAGTGCTTAAAGCTTTTCCCGTCAAAACAATCCAGCCCACCAAAGTAAGTACCAATCCACAATTTCTTCTGCTTGTCAATAAACAGGCTCACAATAATATCATTGCTCAAGCTGTTTGAATTAGCTTGCTGATGTATATATCTTTTAAACTGCGCACTTTTGCGGTTAAAATAAAAAAGTCCGCCGCCATTTGTACCAATCCATAAATTTCCAAGATCGTCCTCAACAAAACGGTTTACATCATCATACGTCAATCCTTTAGGATTGGCTCGCTGGTGTCTGTACAGTGGAAATTTAAGTATTTTCTCGTGAAAAAAACTAACACCCTTTTTAAACGTACCCACCCAGATAATACCAGCAGCATCTTTATACAAACTCGTAACACTGTTCTGACCTATGCTTTTAAGATCATCTTCTTTATTGAGTATATAGCTTATCTTAAAATTGTTTTTAGTCAATAGATTAACTCCACCATGATCGGTGCCAATCCAGATCCTTCCTTCCTCATCTTGCAATACCCCACTGATCAGGTTACTATTTAATCCTGCCGGTCCTTTGTCTATAAACCGTTTTATTTGGCTAAGTGGATTATAGTAATCTATTCCACGCTGGTTATTCAAGGTGTAAATCCACAAACCAGAACTGTTATCTACAAATAATTTATAGTCCTGAAAATCGACTGGATCATTTTGGTGAAAAATAACTATACGCTTGAGGACCTTACCTGAACTTCTATCAAGTTGTTCAACAGTCTTGTCCTTGTGAATTACCCATATATGCCCACTTGGATCTTTCTGAATAGAAGAAACCGGTGTATTAGTTAAAGAATGGGGATTGTTCTTTTCAAATTTAAGGTGGCTGGTTTTCCTTTTTGAAACATCATATCTAAAAATACCCTCATCAACTGCATTAAACCAAAAGTTACCTGCACCATCTTTCAGAATATCATGAATAACTTTAGCATGGATGTTCATCTTTTGTAGATAGTTACTCGTGTTTCTAATAAAATTTTCCGTTTCCGGATTATAAATATTCGGTCCACCACGGGTTACTACATATAATTTATGATCCGGTAATTCGAAAATATCAGTTACAAAATCATCACTGATAGAAGTTGTATTCCTGGGATCGTGCTTGAAAATTTTAAATTCGTGCCCATCGAAACGATTCAATCCGGAAAGTGTTGCAAACCAGATGAAACCCGTTGCATCTTTTAATATTGCATTTACCTGATTATGAGATAAGCCATTAGATAGATCCAGTCTTGAAAACTGAATCTGTCCTTGTTGCGGAAAAACTTTAGGTGATATAAAAAATAATATCAGTATGATCAGGAATTTCTTTTGCAACATTAGGACTTATATCATATTTGATTCTTTTTCGTGCTTAAATGTAAAAATATAAAAAATTGGGCAATCGGTTGCATTATAAAAATATAAGAGCAGATCAATGCTTGCTCCCATCTGCTTTTAAATATTCTTCCGAGATTTTGCGTTGAAGAACGTCTCCCACGTAAACAGCGCACTGATCATTTTTAGCATTTGTATCTGTCAGTTTTTGCCATAGCATGTTACTTGCCGATCGTAGATTGGGAAAAAAGTACGAGCACAACTTTCTTCAATTAAATAAACCGAATGACAACCAACTCTTGGTTTTAAATAAAAACAACAAAAATTAATTTGCAACCTAATATTCACGGACATTTATTTTGAATTTAACATACCATATTATTAATAAACATACCTTGCACTAAAATTAAGTTATAATATTCTCGTTTGACATATAGCTATAATTCAATATGCAAGAAAGTAATTCAACATGCAAGAAAAGTTATCTCAAATCGGTAACGCCTCAAATCCAGCACATCAATTAATTACTCTTTTTGCTGCCTATTCCACTATCAGCGAAGGGTTGAAAGCAGAACTTGAACTGTTACTCAAGCTCCGTGAACTGAAAAAAGATCACCACCTGGTTAAACAAGGAGAATATTGCAATCACTTTTATTTTCTAGTGAAAGGTATCCTTGTATCAACAACCAACAAGAATAACAAACAACTTACTAGTTTCATTATTCCAGATAGAAACTTTGTAACCTCAGTTTCAGGCATGTATGGATATAAACCATCCGAGGATAGCATATTTGCTATAGAAAATTCCCTGCTGGTGAGTTTACATGCAAAGGATATGCTCTATTTCTATCAGCAATATCCTGAAATGAACATCATTATGCGTTGTATTATGGAACGTTGTTTTCAGGAAGCACACGAGCGTTCCAACATGATCCGGTTAGGCACAGCCAAAGAAAAATACCAATATCTATTGGCATCAATTCCAGATCACATAGGACGAATCCCACTCTCACATCAGGCAAATTACTTAGACATCCGACAAGAGACTCTGCAAAGAGTCAATAAGGAACTGGATATAGAAAGTGACCAGGTACAATGTGCGCATCTGCTTGCAAAATTGGATACACATATCAGCCAACACAAAAATTTCCTGCAAGAAACCATTACGCTAAAAAAATTAGCCCGCATTCTGGAAATTCCAGCGCATCAGTTGAACCACCTGATCAGGAATAGACACAACAAAAGCTTTATCCAATTTATTCACTCCTTAAAAATTGACTTAGTCAAAAAAAGACTCGAGAACATTGCGAATTGGAAACACTTTACGCTCGAAGCCCTTGGAGCTGAAGCAGGATTCAGATCAAGAAGTGTATTTTTTTCAGAGTTCAAAAAACATACAGGGATGAGTCCAGGAGAATATGCCCGTAAATCAGGTCAATCAAGATAAACTTTTGCCGGGAAAAGCCCTCACAAACCGCTTATAATTATCTTTTCTGTAAATACAAGTGTTGTGTTTTTCTTGCTAAATTGCGTCATCAATAACATACAATGAGATTATGGCAAGTGAAACCGAAAAACCTGAGTTTTGGGAATCAGCTTTTGGCGAGAAAAAAGAAATGTGGGGCTTCGAACCAGCAAAATCTGCTGTATTGACAAAGGATTTCTTCGTTCAAAAATCAATAAAGAGCGTCCTGATACCCGGAATTGGTTACGGACGAAACGCCCAAATCTTCAAGGAAAGTGGAATAACAGTAACAGGGATTGAAATTTCAAAGACAGCCATTGAAATGGCAAGAAAACACTATGGAGCAGATATCGAGATCCACCATGGCTCCGTAACCGATATGCCATTTGATGGTGCAGAATATGAAGGAATATTTTGTTATGCTCTAATCCATTTATTAGACAATAACGAAAGAGAAAAATTAATTACAGACTGCTTTAACCAATTATCGGAGAATGGTTATATGGTCTTTACTGCCATTTCAAAAGAAGCTCATACTTATGGACAGGGTAGATTGGTCAGTAAAGACCGCTACGAAATATTCGAGGGAGCACAATTGTATTTTTACGATAAAGACTCTATAAAATCAGAGTTTAGTAAGTATGGATTATTTGAAATCACAGAAATCAGTGAAAGCCAGCCATTCTTTCTAATCAAATGCAAGAAAGAAACTCAGCAAGATCTATAACATCATCACAATTATAAAGGAGCATGGATCATCAAATTACCATATTCAATACCATTATTCTTGTTGGTATGCTCCAAGGGATGATAGGGTTGATTTGCTGGATTTTCAGACCAAATAAGAATAGCGAAAACAACTTGTTAGTTTTGATTATCTTAGTTTTAATCCTCCTAAGTTTCAAAATACTGTTGCACACTTTTGGTCTTTGGCAATATCCCGGGTGGCGTTATTTTCCTCTGGCTATCGACACCACTATTCAACCCTTATTTTACTTATACACCTGTTCGGTAACAACTCAGCACTATCTTTTTTCAAGAAAAAAATTATTGCACTTCATTCCCACCATGTTTTTTCTGTGCCATGCTTTCATCGTTTATATAGCAACAGCAAAACAAGAAGATTTTCTATTGAAAGACCTTATTGCGGAATCGTTCTTTTATAATCAGTTAAAATTCACAGAAGATGTTGTGGCTATTTTAGCCAGTATAATTTATTGGTTTCTCTCCTTCCGACGTGTAGAGAATTATAGAAAATGGTTGTTTAAAAGCCAATCCGACACAGGTTTTGCAGAACTCTCCTGGTTACGCAATCTTTTGATATGCACCGGCTTATTAATTGTTTTTTTATTTATATCATCTTTAACACAAAACATAATGCCCTCCGGGAGGGATTACTTTGTTTTAACCCAATTTTTTTACATCTACTTATCCATAACAACTTTTTACCTGGCTTATAGAATAATCATCTTTCCCCAACATGATCAATTCTCTTCTATTCGTCAAGCAACCTCAGTTCAGCCGGCCAAGTCTCTAGCAGTTGATAAGACGATCAACTATAGGGTGATCCAGCAGGCAATCTATCGTGCATTTGAGGTAGATAAACTTTTTTTAAATCCTCAACTAAGCTTAAAAGAGCTGTCCATTGCCATCGGATTTCCTCTGAATCAAGTCTCTGGTGCTATAAATTATGGTTCGAATCATAATTTTCGGGATCTGGTAAATAAGTACAGAATTGAAGAAGTCAAGAAAAGATTAGCTGATCCGGAAAATAAACGATATTCTCTTACAGGTATAGCTTTTGATTGTGGTTTTAATTCCGAAGCCAGCTTCTACCGTATATTCCGTCAGCAGACTGGCTGCTCGCCCAAGAATTATTTTTCCAGCAAAAGTAATTGAGATCTATTTACACTCAAAACTTGTTTTAAGTGGTCCGATAGCTTTACAAAGGCCATTTTTACAAGAAATAATAAATTATGAAAAAGATCTTCATACTACTTCTGCTCATAGGTTCCTTTATACCTGGTTTCGCTCAATTAAGTAAAGACCAAGATGCCAAGCAAACTCCGCTCCTTTTAACTGGAGAAAAATACTTATTAAACACGCAATGGGACCAATGGGGAATTTATGCTAAATACACGCCCAATCAAGAAGTTTTAGGCTGCTGGAGTACAGCATTAGCACAAATCCTTTACTATCATAGACTCAAACCTTTTGGAAATGCGGATTACATATGCTCCAATGGCTATGCAATTAAGGATACTCTATCTAAATACAATATAAGATGGAATCATTTCCGAGATATACTTGACAAAAATAGTCCAGGAAAAAGCATCTCAAGTGTTGCCCGTTATTCTTATCTTACTGCGATTGCAGTGAGAAAAGACTTTGGTAGTGGAAGATACCTTGAACTCGTTAATCCAGCGCCGCAGATAGAAAAACATTTTCCATGTGATGCCAAATTTTATGGTTGTTTTACAGGAGATCTACCCTACACTTCTAAACAACTCAAAACTATTGCTGAAAAGGAAGATATAAGGCACATCATTGACCGTAATCAAATAATAGAACTTATCGAAAAAGAGATTGACAATAAAATGCCTATTTACTTTCATTTTGGCAATTTCTCCAATTATGGGCATTCTACGGTAATTGATGGCTACCGTAAACAAGGTAGTATCTTTTATGTACACATCAATTATGGAGCTAGTGGATTTCGTAATGGTTGGTATGATCTCTTTAAACCCATTGATGTTGCTGATGACATCAGACTAAGAGCGTTTGTAACTATTCATCCTAAATGAGAATCATTATTCAATAAAAAAGCTCCGGAAAAAATCCAAAGCTTTTTATCAATCTTGTATGGGTCTGTACCCAGGAAAATAGGATTTGATGGTTGAACCTCAGGGCCTGTAAGGTCCAGAGAGACCATCAAATCCTATTTTCAACTATTTTTTAACCGGAGCAAGCAAGCCAGGATACAAAATCCCATCTGTTTTAAGGTTCAGATTCAACAATTTCGCCACCAAAGGCGCAATATCCTCCTGCCCCATTAAAGGCAATACAGTTCCCGACCTGATCCCCTTGCCAAAAGCAACAAAACCAGTCTGTATCTCCTTAAAATCGGTAGGAAGATATCCATGCGTACCACCGCTTACAGAATCCAGCATCTCGCCCGAAGCAGAAGCGCCAAAACTAAATCCCTGATAAGCAGCTAAGGCCAAAAACGCATTTGGGTCGCCCTGAGCTTTAGCTATTGCAGCTTTATCCAGTACATGATACATCCTTTGAATTCCCTCGGGTAATTGACTAAAAGCGAGTTTTATTTTCTCTAAAGTTGCTTTATCTTTCGGGTCTTTCAAGTGTAAAAAAGCAGAACCACCACTTTGTTGGAAATAGGCCTTCCAGGCGCTCTTGTTTGCATCATCATACAAACCTAGTTTAGCCAGGACAACATTAGGCTTAAATTGGGTATGAATATCTACAAAACCATGATCGCCAGTAACAATAAAAGTAGTGTTCTTACTGATACCTGCGGCCTCTGCGGCATCCATAATGGTTTTGATTGCAACATCGGCGCCAGCTACGGCAGACCTAACTTTATCCCCATCACGCCCTTGCTCATGTTCAAAGTGATCTGTAAGCGCAATATGGACAGCCATAAAAGCTGGTTTATAACGTTTCAATATATAAGCCGCCATCCTTGATTTATTCTGATCGCTCGTGTAAAAATCAACAGTAGCACCATATTCTGCAAATTGACCAACTGCATAGTCCTGAACTTCCTGAAAAAGTTCTTTAGGATTAGACTCCAGAGACATTGCTTTGATCTCATCTTTCTTTTCTCCTTTGCCTTGTGGAAGAATAACATATTCAGGCAAATTATAATCAATCGGTGCACCTACAGTAACGGGCCAGCTAACGCCAGCCGTAGTTAAACCCGCATCTTTAGCCGCAGTCCACAAAGTAGGTACCTTAATGTCCTTATAATACCAAAACCATTTGCCAGAAATGCCTAATGGTTCAACAGGTGTATTGTAATAAATACCATGTTTTGCGGGTAGCACACCGCTCACAATCGTGGTATGTGAAGGATAAGTTACCGTAGGAAAACTACCTCTTACACCTTCCGCATATGCGCCATTTTTCATGCCCTGACGTACATTAACCATGCCCCACTGCGGGTCCAAATAAAATTCCGGTCTTAAACCATCAATACTAATTAACACCACATGGTTTTCCTGGGCAGAGATGGCCCCCGCTGAAAGCCATAATAAAGTTATCAGAGTGACTATTTTTTTCATTTATATGTTTTTTAACGCGAAGGTATCCGTATAAAATGCCTTTAAAGTTTCATAAATGTTAAGAAAATATAAACTCTGATTTCCACCCTATCCGGTCTGCACCCAGGAAAATAGGATTTAATGGCCGAACCTCAGGGCCTGCAAGGTTCAGAGAGCCATAAATCCTATTTTCAAAACAAAAACTTTGCAGGTTATTACAACAGTTTTATCTTAATCATTGCCGCTTTAAGCCAGGGCGCAGTAAAACGTACAGATAACTCATCAGATCGGCTACCCTTAGCTTGTATATAAACAATCATCTTACCATGAAAAACACGCTGTTTATTATCCGTATAATCACTCATATCCGAATTGTTCCCCGCTTCCATTCCAAGCAACCGGGCATTCCCAACAATATCACAAGTAATTTCATCATCTGAAAGCGCTACAGAAACTCCATCCTCGTCAACAATCTGAAGCTCTATCTGCACCAGGCCGTTCTTTGCATCCACCTGTAATTGATCCCCCTGTATTATTTTAATCGCCTTCTGGCGTTTGCTCGATTGCAATATATGACGAACGGTCTCCTTACCTTTTTCATCCATTCCAACAACCTCTAAATTACCGTCAGCATAAGGAATATCCCAATAAATAATTCCATGTTTCTGATCATAGGCTTTCGTGGCTCCAATAACCTGCCCGTTCAACTCCAGCCGCGCCTTCTCCGCATTTGTATAACAAACAACCCGTATCAACTGTCCAATCTGATAATTCCAGATTGGCCAGGCATCCATAGAAGCAACCTCCGTTTTCTTCTGCCCTTGTTCTGATTCCAGTACAGACCATACATCTGTAGCCGCACCACCACCTTTAAGCGGATAAGTACCCAGATAAGCCATAGGTTTCTCCGACCAGAGAGATTGACGGAAATAGCCACGGGGTTTGATAAAGCCCGCAAAATCCACTAGCCCGGAATAGAAACCACGTGATGGCCAACGGCCGGATTCGCCCAGATAATCTATTCCGGTCCACAGAAACTGGCCAAAAATATGCTCATTATCTTTCACAACCTTCCATGCCTCAAAGTCATGGCGGTTCTCACTGCCAAAAATCACTCGTTTCGGATAGCGTTTATGGTCCTGCAGATAACGGCTTTCGGTATAATTATAACCTGCAATATCCAATGCCCCTGGGTAGGCTGTTTCATTAGACATCGCAACTCCTGCCAGTCCAGCCGTTACCGGACGGCTTGTGTCGTATTTTCTAACCACAGCGGCAAGCTTTTGTGCGATATCACCTAAATGCATCGCATCAGGCGCATCTTTCTTATAACCGCCAAAAATGGGCTGGGTAAAGCCATTTTCCTGAGTACCAGCAAGCACCGGATGCGAGTATGGATCATTTGGATAGTCAACCTCATTACCAATGCTCCATGCAAATACGGAGAGGTGGTTACGATCCCGTTTAACCAGATCTGCCAAATCTCTTTCTCCCCACTCCTTAAAAAAGTCAAAGGAGCCCTGGAATCCAGGAATCCCTGCATTCCAGCCTTGAAGCCACTTACGCTTTGGGAACTCCCATTCATCAAAAGCTTCGTCCATCACCAGCAGCCCCAGTTCGTCGCACAGTGCATATAGTGACGAGGCCTGAGGGTTATGACTGGTACGGACCGCATTAACCCCTAAAGACTTTAAAGTCATCAGACGACGGCGCCACACAGCAGGATATACTTCTGCCCCTAGCACGCCTGAATCGTGGTGCAAACATACCCCTTTTACTTTCATTCCTTTGCCATTGAGCGCAAAACCCTTATCCGGATCAAAAGTAAAGGTACGGAAGCCTGTTACTAGGCTAGACTGGTCAATGACTTTGTCATCCTGCATCACCGTTGTACGCAGGGTATAACAGTTTGGGGTATCTATGCTCCATAAAGCAGGATTTTTTACATCTAAGCTTGATTTGATTTCTTTTGCACTTCCTGGTGCAAGCGTAGATTTATCGGTTTTCTTTACTACAACTACTCCAGATTTATCCAGAAGTTCATGGAGTACAGAAATACTGGCGGTTGATGGCGATTCATTTATCAGACCGGTCTGTACATGTAGCGTACCTTTCTTACCTTTCACTTCAGAAAAAGCATATACTCCCCATTGTTCCAAGTGGATATGATTTGCACGAACTAACCATACATCGCGATATATCCCAGAGCCAGTGTACCAGCGGGAATCGGCATCCCGGCTGTGGTCAACCCGTACAGCGATCTGATTTTCCTGACCATATTTAAGATAGGAAGTAATATCGTAACTAAACGAAATATACCCGTTTGGGCGCTTACCTACAGACTTTCCATTTACAAAAACCTCACTCCGGTTATATACCCCTTCAAAATAGAGGTACATCTTTTTACCCTCATCTTCTCTTGAAATGTTCAATTTCTTCTGATACCAGCCTATTCCTCCGGGTAGATAGCCCGCAGCACTGGCGTAAGTTGGACTGAAGGCTTGTTTAACACTCCAGTCATGCGGCAGCTGAACCTTTTGCCAGGAGTTCTTAGCATCATCTGGCACTGTTTGATCTTTAATGTCACCTAAGTGAAAACGCCAGTCGCTATTGATCTTTTCTGCGTGGCCAAAGCCGGGTTGTCCAAGAGTTGTCGCCGGGTTAAATAATTGAATGGCGAGTGCAAAAGTTAAGTATTTTATAAGTCGTATCATGCTTGTTTTTATTTAATGCGTAGGCTTTACCGGAGTGATATTTCCTTTTTCGTCAAAATACATTCGATCCATACATACCTCGCGGTTAAAGCCTGCCACCTCACCCATATGTATCCCATCGGGGTAATTAAACCGATGATAGATCATGTACCATTCGTCTTTTCCAGGAATTTGCAGTACGGAGCAATGCCCTGTACCATAAATACCCTGTGATGGATCTTTTTGAAGTACCAGATTATTTCCCGGGACCTCTATCGGTCCTGTAGCCGACTTCGATGTTCCATAGCGCACGCGATAATTCTCACTGCGTGTATCATCTTCCGACCAGAGGAAATAATAAGTCCCCTTCCGATAAAAGACATATCCCCCCTCTCTAAATGTGTTATCGGTTTTAAGAACCCTGGTGGTATTCTCCTTCAGAGAAGCCATGTCTTTATTCAATTCAGCTACAGCAAGATAGCCATTGCCCCAGTATAGATAACTTTTACCAGTTTTGGGATCGGTAAATACTGCAGGATCTATCTCCTGTCCACCCTTTACACCCTTTGGTTTAAAATCAACCAGCGGTTTGCCTGAATCGGTAAAAGGACCCGCTGGCTGATCTGACACAGCCACACCTATTTTTTGCGCAGCAGTAAAATAATAGTAGTACTTGTAATCACCTTTTACCTTCTTCTCTGAAATAGTTGGTGCCCAGGCATTACGATTTGCCCACTTTACATCTTTCTTTAGGTCCATAATCACACCTTCATCCTTCCAGTTGACCAGATCTGTGGAAGAGAACGTTTTAAAGTAAGAGCCTCCCCAGCCATCGAAACCATCGCTGGTTGGATAGATATAGTATTTCTTGGTTTTATTGGAATACAATACATCCGGATCTGCGTAGAAGCCATCAAGCACGGGATTTTTAGTTAACTGAAGCTCCATGCCTTGTGGCACGCCCCACCGCGCAGTCAGGTTTTTTAATTCCTGGCGGGAAACCGGAATAATCGTTCCGTGACGCGGATGAAAATCCATCTTCACATCCTGGTCTTTCACTTTGAATTTATCCAGATCATAGCTCTCGCAAAACTGATACTTACCTTTGCCATATACATCGTACATCAGGATATATTTGTCAGAACGGTTCAATTTAAACACACTTGAACCCTCTACTGCGTCCTTTGTTTGCTGCTTGTATCCTTCTTGTTCAATCCATTTGCCGGAAGTCAGGGAATCGGTGATCGCTAATCTTATTCCATTCCCGTTACCTTCAGTTTTATAGAACAGGTAGAACAATCCGTTTTTAGGTATAATGTCGCCATCAATGCAGGATTTACCGTTTTTTGGACGGAACAGTACTGCAGGTTCTGCTTCAAAGCCTGTAAAATCACTGTTGGCATAGGCATAATAGATGATATCCGGACCAGAGCCATGCTGCATAGACCAATAAACCATGTATTTGTCCGCTGCAGGATCGAATATGGTTTGCGGTGCCCAGACACGCTTAAGGTCATCCTGTCCTTTGTAACGTTGTTGTATATTGATGACCGTATGTTTCCAGTTCACCAGATCGTCAGATTTCATCAAAACCATGGCGCGATTCGAATCCCATCCTTTAGATGAGGTCATGTCGGTCAGCACCATGTAGAACGACCGTCCATCTTCCCCGCGAAGGATATGCGGATCACGCACACCTCCGGTAGAACTAATGGTTTTGGAATCCATAATAGGTTCGTTATTGTTTAATGCACGATAATTATAGCCATCGGTACTGATCGCAAAGCAAACAGCCTCATCTTTTACGGCATTCCCTTTAAAGTAGGCAAATAAATAACCCGCAAAATCCTTATCCGCCGGCCCCGACTTATACGCCTGGCCAAAGGAATTTCCAATAAAGGCGATGGTTAAAATGGCAAGAAGGATCGGGTGCTTACAGCTAAATCTTTTCATCAGTATTCCTTTACTTTAAAGCTATTTTTTGGATTTCAGTATACAAATATTCACTTGAGGTTGTTGATTTAACACCAACTCTGGCATACACATAGTCCAGATTCTTAAGGTTATCCGGCAGCTCACCTTCAATAATGCTTTGCTGCCCAAATACCAATGCACCAACATTTCCATCTACCCGAAGTTCACGCTGTACTTGATCGGTCAATACTGATTTCCCAAGGTAAAGACGTACAAATTCAACATTTGCCGATGGTACAATTTTATTGACCACAAACCGGGCGCTGATCGTATTACCTGATTTTTGAAACGAATTGCCTCTGATGGTAAAATAAGGAGTTACCGGCACATCAACACTGGTATTCCCTTTTACATTTACAATAATGGTATCACTTGCCTGCTGCAACCAGGGAGAATCGCCCATACGGACCAGTTTATACCGGCCATCAAACAGGCTTGCCGAGAATGTTCCATCCTGATTTAAATAGACAGGAATCTTTGTCCTAAGCGCATAGCCGTCCTGCCATAATTCCAATTGAGGGCCGCTGTTACGCACGCCTACTGGTTTTCCGTCATAAACTACCCTGCCAGACAGACTGGACTCAGGGGCATTAAAGTTATCATATCCGCATCCTGTCAGAAATACACTTGCAGTGGCGGTTAGTATCATTAAAAATTTCAATTTCATAGCACAAGTTATTATTGGAATGGGTTTCTAACAATTTTAGGATTGTTGTTTAATACCGTCTGATCAATAGAGGAATAGTAATTGGCCAGCCGGAAGAACCGCGCCCGGCGGAAACGGCTGGGTCTGATGCGCTCATATATAAATTTGCCGTTGTCGGCATGTCCAGGCCTTATTACCCGGTAGCCATACAGGCCCCATACCACTGCATTGGGATCATTCTCTGAACCATCCCATACCAGGTGTGCCATGCGCCATCTTTTGAGGTCAAAGTAGCGGTGATCTTCAAAGGCCAGTTCCACACGACGTTCATTACGGATAATATCCATGGTCAGACTGCTTAGGCTATTGGCCGGAAACCCGGCACGTTGCCGCAAAGAATTGATATAACCGAGGCTTTCTCCTTGCCCAAGTTCAAATGAAGCTTCAGCTGCATTCAGGTAGATTTCCCCGAGGCGAAACCAGGGCCACCAGTTTGCCGCCGATGTTCCTCTTGTGCTGGCCGCAGGGGCGTCACTAACCATCTTGCGTATATAGAACCCGGTATTGCTGACATCTGTGGCATCGTCTTTAGGTCCGTCAAATCCGGTCCATACCTGGCCATCATCATAGTTTTTCCCCAATTCTGGTGAGCTTGTCAACTGGTACCTTCCGTTCGTCCAGACTGCTACTCCTGCCTGTATCCTGACCGGATTGTTTTTAAAAGCTGTACCGGGGTAAATTACCGTACCGTACAAACGGGCGTCTTTATTAGCAAATATATCCTGGACATTTGTATAGGCAATATAATTACCAGAGGCATCTTTGTTCCGTAACGAACCTTTGCTTCCATCCAGATAATCAAAACTCTCTACAAGACTCAGCGAAGGCGATATGGTAGACGACGATTCATTATCTTCAGTCATACTCTTTATGATATTATCGTAAGCAAACCGATGAACCTTAAGACCCGTTGCAAAGTCTTTAGCAAAAATCACTTCGCTCCCGGTTTTCTTATTCAACATATCATAGAAGTTGGCACCTTTATCCGCGTTCTCATTAAACAGCGCATAAGGGCCACTGATAATCTCTTTCGAAGCATTTAAGGATTTCGTATAATAACTATTTGCCATCGCAGCCGGAATACCGACTTCACCGCCCGGAGTAGAAATAGGGCTTGACATCAGGTTGTTGTATTTGGCAATCGACGCAGCGTAAAGCATTGCCCTGCTTTCCAGCGCCAGAGCGGCGTACTTGTTTGCCCTTGTTTTGCTGGCATTGTTGTCTTTGAGGTCTTCTTTTATGGCCTCCATTTCCTGGAAAATAAAATCATAGACTTCATACTCCTTTGCACGTGGAACCTGTAAAGGCGTAGGGTCACCACTAAAATCGTAAACCAATTGAGTGGTGACTAGAGGGACTCCTCCCATACGCTTCACCATTTCGAAATAAACAAAAGCACGGATATAACGCAACTCTGCTATAAATAATCGTTTTTGTGCACTTGTGAGTTTTAAGCTTAGTTTTTCGATATTTTCAAGGGAAAGATTGATATCACGGATGAATCCATAATCCCAGTATCGTCCGTAATCGTCGCCGAACTGAAAATCATTATGCCAGTTCTGATCGCGGTGTCCAGACCACATGGCGTCGTCAATCTCGGTCGTTCCTCCGGTATTAAACAGGCCATGTAATGCAGGTAACCTGTTGTAATAATTTGCCATTAAAGAGGTCAATAATGTTGGGCTATTCCACAATTGATCATCGGTGATCATGGACTTTGGGTCACGTTCGAACCATTCGTTGTGCTTACAGCTGTTCATGCTCAGGCATGCCAACAAAGCAATAGATATATAAAATTTCTTCATCGTATTAAATTTTGGGGATTAAAAGGTTACGTTGAAACCTACCATAAAAACTTTTTGCTGCGGGTAGACAACTGCTGCTGCTGCCTCAATTTCCGGATCAATCTGGAATTTCTTTACGTTGTCAAAAGAGATCAGATTCGATCCATTAACGTACAGACGAATTTTTTCTGCTTTAAGTTTTGTCGTAATGCTTTTAGGCAGACTATAAGCCAGTTCTAAATTCCGTACCCGGAGGTACCTTACGTTGGTTAACCAGAAATCGCTGTTCCTGCTGTTTGGACCGGAATTGCCTTGTCGAATTGCTGGATAATAACCTGGAATCCAGGCACTGTTCCTGTCATATGGATCTGCACGGTGCCATCTGTCTTCCAACAGGTAAGCAGGCGAATTGCCATCTGCATGAAATGCATTTCTTAGTTCATAATCCTGATTCCAGGACTGCATCCCACCGCCCGCGAAATCGATGTTGAGATCTATTCCTTTCCAGTTCAATGCAATGCGGCCACCAAAGGTCATCATTGGTGCCCAACCTGTTGGATAACCGATAGGACGTTGATCCATATCATTGATGACCCCATCACCATTCACATCTTTGTAGATGAAGTCGCCCGGCAATTGTGTTCTGTTGTTCGACCCGTCATTATTTATCGGGTAATTCCGGATCTCTTCTTCCGATTGGAAGCGTCCAATAACCTGGTAACCCCACCAAACGCCGCCCCAACGTCCTTCTGAAGACTTTCTGTACTCATCCCATGAACTGCCGAAACGTGGTTTATAGGATTCTAAACTCTTGAACCTGGAGAAGGTTATATTTCCGCTGACCACATAATTGAGTTCTCCAACCTTACTACTATAGGTCAGGATACCTTCTGCCCCATAATATCCGTTCTTGTTCAAATTTTCGTTGGGAAGTCCATAGCCTACTTCGCTAGGCAGCAATACATCATATCGCGGTGCGGGCACACCCGTGCGTATAATTTTAAAGGCATCAGCTGTTAAGGTCAGCTTATTGTCTAACATCGCCAGGTCTATACCCACGTTATAATTTGTATTCTTTACCCAGGATAGGTTCCGTATTGGCAAAGCCCGGGGTTGAAGGCCAGAATAATATTTACCATCCAATACAGCATCTCCTTGTCCAAAGTTATAGCCATCTAAATAACCATGCATGCCTACGCCATCCTCTAATCCGGTCTGTCCTATGGAAGCCCGTAATTTCAAATCATTAATAATACTTTTAAGTGGTTTGAAAAATGGCTCATCGGAGATCCGCCAACCTAAAGTTGCACCTGGGAAAAAGCCCCAGCGATGATCTCTGTCATATAAATAAGAACCATCATAACGCCCGAGAACTTCAACCAGGTATTTGCCCTTAAAATTATAATTCAGACGCCCGATGTACCCTGCCCTGGCCTCGTACGACCAATCGTCTCCTATGCCATTCAGTTCAGCAACAGTTCTGATTAAGGGAATGTAATTATTTGTTGGATTAGCCCCTATTGACGAGTAAGTCCTGTTCCAGTCAGAACGTTCATAACCAGCCATGGCAGAAAAATTATGGTCTCCAAACTGTTTGGTATAATCTAACTGAAATTGCCCAAACCGGGATGTGGCCTCCCGAGTTGTCTTATATCGCCATCCAGCATCGCTGCCACCTGAACGGTTGTAAGCGTTGTTTTGGAAAGTATACACATCATAGGTGTATTGAAATCCATCGAACTTGTTGTTGGTATAGTTGTAGGATACTGTCGCTTTTGCCGATAAACCAAATTTTGTTTTGTAGGAAGAAGAGAGATTCACATTACCACTCAAATAATCATTATCCTTATAACCCGCAATCCCACGACTGAACAATGCTGGATTATAGGCCAGATCATTAACTCGATTCGGATAGGCCGGATTATCATTTGCATAAGGCCCTACTGTTGGCCGGTTTCTAAATAACGACAGAATGGAGGCAAAATAGCCATCTCCCCCAGGTAAACCAACGTCTTTAGTCGCTTCTTTTCGACCAGAAATCTGCGTCCCAATGTTCCACCCTTCTGCAATAGTAGCCTCGATATTGGCTTGCAGATTGGTGCGTTTATAAGAAAAATCTTTCATCATGGCATCCTGATTCAGATGGCCAACAGAAAGGAAATAATTCGAGTTTTTTCCTCCGCCTGTTACATTTGCATTAAGATAGTTTTGGGGTATATTCTTCCTGACCACCATATCATAGTAATCGTAACCTTGATAACCCGATTCAGTACCTGCCTGCCATTTAGCGAGTTCTGCAGGGGTATACACCCTTGTTGGGTCGCCGCCGCCGTTTTGAGCAGCTTCTACCAACCCCCGTGTATATTGTGCTGCATTTGCTAATTTAGGAAAGCGTGTTAGGTTCTGCCATCCCTGGTAACCATTAATGTTTATTTTTGCTGTTTCATCGCGTCTGCCCTTTTTGGTGGTGATCAATACCACCCCTCTGGATGCCCGAAAACCATAAACAGCTGCCGCTGCGTCTTTAAGGATAGAGATACTCTCAATATCTTCCAGGTTCAAAGCATTGAATATATCAGCCCCGGAGGCAGTTTGGGTTCCAACCCAATCCGTCCCCACTTCTCCACCGTAAGCAACCCCATCAATCACATACAGTGGGTTTCCCATATTACGGATTTCAATAGCGGCTCCTTTTCCCGGGCGGGCGTCTTTTGCCCGGACCGAGACCCCCTGCACTTTTCCAGCCAGTGCCCCTGCCGTGGTCGTAGAGGAAGACCGCACGATATCTTCCGATTTAATGCTACTTACTGCACCGGTAACATTTCGTTTAGACTGTGTGCCATAACCCACAACCACAACTTCATCCAGGTCCTTGTTGCTGCTTTCCATAAAGATTTTGAGTTCAGTCTGCTCACCAATCACGACGCTTTGACTTTTGTAACCTATATTGGTGATGAGTAAAGTTCCCTTGGTGGCTGTAATCTGGAAGTGCCCCCGGTCGTCTGTTGTTGTAATTTCGCTCGGCATGCCTTCAACGAGAACCGTGGCGCCCTTAAGCGGCTCATTTTTTTCGTTAAGCACATACCCTGAAATCTTACGTTGTGCATAGGTATATGCGGGTATACCCCATATCATTACGCAGATTAAAAGAATTTTCAAGATTTTCATGTTAATATTTGGTTTTTTGGTTTTGATGAACCGATACTACATGACCATTCCCGAAAGAGAAAAAGGATACATGTTTATAATTGGTTTCTGGAACCAAACTTAAAATATTCTGCTACCTGAGAACGTACACAAATCCGTCAATTAACATCTAATTTTTCGTCAAATCAGCTTGTTTTTCTATTTAAAGCTTCTTTTTGATATTCAGAAGGAAGTTGTCCAAACTCTTCCTTGAAGCATTGACGAAAATAAATGGAACTGTTAATGCCAACCATAAGGGACACTTCAGTCACGTTATACTGACCGGAACGCAACAGCTGCGCTGCCTTTTGAATCCTCACCTTGCGTACGAGCTGATTTATATTTTTACCGGTAAGTCCCTTCAGTTTTCTGTACAATGTAGATTGGCTCATATTCATTTTGTCGGCTAATCTGGCGGCATCCAGAACTTCATCTTGTATACAGTCTTCTACCAGGCAAACAAATTCCTGTACAAAAGCATTCTCTCGCCACAATTCTGTATGAGGTGCTACTTTTTCCGGTGCTCCCTGTACATTCTGAGGCGAAAGCTGTCCCAATACTTCAGCATAGACGGCCTTCCGTTTGAGCAACAGGTTTTCAATCCGGCGGTAAAGCAACTGTGGGCTAACTGGTTTGGTTAAATAAGAATCAACGCCCAATTCATAGCCCCGCTCCTTATCCGGCTCCCTGTCCCTGGCGGTTAGGAATATGATTGGAATATGACTTGTTTCACGCTCCTGCTTTAATTCTTTCAACATCCTGAACCCATCCATATCAGGCATCATGACATCGCTAAGAATAATATCAGGAACACGGCTCTTCGCAAGCTTCAAGCCTTCATATCCATTTTCACCTTGTATAACCTCATATTTCGAACACAACAATTTTGTTAAGTATGCCCGAAGATCTCTGTCATCTTCCACCAGGAGTACTAAGGGCCGCTGATCATCGCTTACATTGACCGCAGATACCACCGCATTTGTCAGTAAACGCACACAAAACTCGCTTCCCTTCCCCGGTTCGCTTTTTACGGAGATTTTTCCATGATGTATGGCGGACAGCTCTTTAACCAAAGCAAGTCCAACACCTATACCCTGAGCAGCCGAACGAGGTACCTGATAAAATTTGTCAAATATCTTCTCCAGATGCTCGGCTGCAATACCGCAACCTGTGTCCTTCACACAAATCAGGGCGCAAGTGCTTAGTCCCTCCTGTTCATAGGTCAAACAAACCTCCACACTACCCGACGAGGTATATTTACACGCATTAGACAATAAGTTATCCAGTATCAATTGCACAATCTCTGTATCGAAAATGGTTTTAATATCCTCATCAACAACAATGCAGCTAATACTCAGGTCCTTCTTGTTATTCGCTTCTGCATATTTAAGAACAGTTTCCCGTACCAATTCACCCAAAAATCCTTCTCCCAGTACCAGCGGTTTGTATTGAGACTCTACTTTTCTGAATTCCAGCAACTGATTAACCAATGAAAAAAGACGGTTTGCACTCTTTTGGATCATGTAAACCCAATCTTTATGCCCGGAAGCTAATTTATGGTCATGTATCAAGTTGTCCAGCGGGCCAAGAATGAGCATGAGCGGTGTCCTAAGCTCATGGGTAATGTTGGTGTAAAAATTCAGCCGTTCCATATGCAGCTTTCCCTCCTGATCAAGCTGAAGCTCCCTTACACGGAGTTCGGCTTCTGCGTTCACCTTTTTCACATAAATAGAAAACACAATAAATACAATGGCGGCAATCACAATAATATAAAGCAGCAAGGCATAGGTACTTAGATACCATGGTGGTGAAATATTGATAAAAAGGTGTTTATAGCCAGCAGACCAATTTTCATTCTTTTGACGGGTACGTATCCTAAGTTCGTAATTTCCATATGGGATGTTTCGGAAATCCAGATTCTTTTCATTCCCAAGGAAGATCCAGTTGTTGTCTAACCCATGCAGCTGATAACTGAATTCTACCATGTCATTCATGGCATAATCCATCACGGCAAGCTCCACCCGAAAACTGTTCTCGTTATGTTTCAGGCTGATCTCTTCAACAAGGTTGGAGTATTTTTCAGATTGTGCATGACTCTCTCCCGTATTAAATACCATAAAACGGCTTATTCTGATGGGCGACTTTGGAAGTTTCAGTGGAATCAATGCAGGATCAAAATAACACACACCTGCCGGCATTCCAAAGTATAAACGACCTTTTGTGTCTACAGCAACACTGTTATTGGTAAAACCACCCAAGGGCAAACCAAAGGTCTGGTCGTAGCTCAGGAATCGCTTTTCTTCCGGTAAATAGCGCAATAAGCCCATTCTGGTGGAACACCAGATATTTCCATTGCCATCTTCAGCTATGGCATTTACAGTGAGCCAGGCATCCGATCTGGGGATTGCAATAGATTCAACCTGCCCTATCTCTTTATTTGCGCTTTGGAAGGCCAAACCTTCATTGGTTGCTATCCATATATTATTTCTCTTATCACGAAACAGATAATTGATGGTATTGCTATTGATTCCTTGCCCTTTAGAAATCTTCCGAACCAATTTCCGGCCCCGGTCAAAAAGGTAAAGGCCCTGTCCATACGTGCCTACCCAAGTATTTCCCCGACCGTCCTCAACAAGTGTACGAGGGGCATAGTCTCCAAGCATAGGCGTATTAATGACTAATTTATGGAATGTCTCAAGTTTAGGATTGTGAATAAACAGGCCTTCCTCTGCGGCAAACCATATATTTTGTTGAGTATCTTCAATGATAGCTCTTACAGCCGACATCTTTTCTCCTGCATTTATCCTGCGCCAGGTTTTCGTTTTTGCATTAAAGAAGGATACGTCTCCTTTCTGCAAGCCGAACCATTTGTTATTCTGGCTATCTTCAAAACCAGAAAGCAGGAAATCATCAGCAAGTCCGCTGTTACGGATTGTTTTTTTGACAAGCGCTCCAGTGGGTTGTACCTGCAAAATTCCATCCCCTGCTGTGGCAAGCCACATACTGTTTCCCCAGTCGTGCAAGATTCCCGTCACTGTTGCCAGT
>NZ_QAIL01000161.1:37560-73764 GCF_003061025.1 Pedobacter sp. HMWF019
TGGTGGGAAAACGGAGAAAAATGGATCTAAATGTCCAAAAAAAGCTATTCCTCCACTATAAAGGCCCAGCCAAACATTCCCGAAATCGTCCAGGTCTATATTTTGCACCGAGGAGCTGTTGCCTGTATTCAGGTAAAAGGGACTAACCGTCTGGATCTGTTGAAGATCACCATCGGTGCTATACAAAGGCTGGAGGATGAACAGCTGCGAAGATTCAGCACCTATCCAGATAGCCCCTTTGATTTCCTTTATCGAATAAACGAAGGGTTCAACGCTGTTTTTAGTCCGATTAGCAAGATTGATGGACCTGACCCTCTTTGTAAGTGGATTGTAGATCGCCAGTCCTTTTCGCGTCCCGATCCAGATATTGTTTTTACTATCGCAAAACAGAGACTTTACTTCATTGTCTGGTATTAGACCCCGTGTATTTTCCACATTAAGCAAATCAACGCTACGGGTACCGGTATTAAATATAGATAGACCCTTATTAACATGACCAATATAGAGAAGTCCTTGTTGATCTTCAGCAAGTGTCCAGATGCTGTTTTCGGGCAGAGAAGGAATATTTTTTTTATTGAAATGCTCAAATCTCTTCTTTAACAGGTCAAAACGTTGTACGCCCTGATGATAGGTTGCCAGCCATAATTTTCCACTTTTACCCCTGATGATATCTGTGATATCATTTGTTGCAATAGATTCTCTGTCGTTAGGATCATGAAGATAATATGAAAACCTGTTGGTCTTCATATCAAGCACATTCAGTCCGTTCGCGCGTGTGCCGATATAAAGTTGATCATTGTCGTAAAAAAGTGTATTGATTTCATTACTATTAACCGAAAGCCCATCCGTTTTTTCTGATTTGAAATAAGACTTAAATGAGTTGCTAGAAAACCGGTTCAGTCCCATTTCAGTCGCAATCCAGACAAAGCCGTATTTATCATGTACAACATCAAGCACCTGCTGACTCGACAATCCTTCCTGCAAGGATAAATACCTCGCTTTTTTTGCTTGCCCAAACAGCGATATGGAATAACAAAAAAACAACAGAAAAAGCTGCAACCTCATTCTCATCTATATTAATAACTAATACGCTTTATACTGACCATATAATGATCTACTTCGGGATGCACCTGCAACCACTCATTATGGATAGAAAAGTTCATTAGTATATATAGAAGTTGGCAGTTCAGAAATTCGGTTAATTAGAGAGGCAAAAAGTAGTCATTTTTTTTTAAATGTAAAAAATACGTTTAAAAAAACAGTCATTAAGATTACATCTACATAAATGGTACGTTTCATACCTGCCTTCGTCTTGGTTCGTAGCTTTTCCGCCGCTTCTGCGCCGTAACTTAGGCAAACAGGTACTTTTACCGAACAATCGGCGCTAAAAGACCGGATCATCGAATACCCAACACCAAAGGAGATATACCCCAGGTGGCAAATCTGCAAATTTTCATACAAAAACTTGCTAATTAAAAATTATAGAAATTTATTTCCACCCTACCCGGTCTGCACCCAGGAAAATTGGATTTAATGGTGGAACCTCAGAAGCTGCAAGGTCCAGAGAGACCATAAATCTAATTTTCAAAACTCAACTGCACCACTTTTCAAGTTTCCCCATCAGATCTTCCAACCGGATAGGCTTACCAATATAATCATCCATTCCAGCATCCAGACAAAGTTGCTCATCACCTTCAAGAATGTTGGCTGTTAACGCGATAATCACAGGTTGTTTAACCAACGTTTTCCGAATCAAACGGGTTGCTTCCAATCCATCCATCACCGGCATCTGCATATCCATCAACACCAGACCATAATCCTTCCCATGAACAGCCTCCAGAGCTTCCTGCCCATTTTTCACCAAATCAGGCATATAGCCCAACTTCTGAAGAATATTAGAAATCACCCGCTGATTCATTAAATTATCTTCGGCCACAAGTAGTACACAAGGGTATCTCAGTGAAAAATCAGGAGATAACTTTTTACGGATGACTTGATCTTCCATCCGTACAAGTTCTCTGGGTTGAAGCGCATTCAAAACCTGTTTACTGAGGATATGCTGGCGAATAGGCTTAGTCATCACAGAAACAAAAAGTCCCCGTTGATTCTCTTCAAGCTCTTCTCCAATAGAACTCAGTAACAATATAGGTATCAATGGATATATATCTTTGATCTGCCTGGCCAGCATGACACCATCCATGCCTGGCATCTGCATATCGGTGATCACCAAATCAATCGAAGGATCAGCAGATAAAATAGACAAAGCCTGTTTCCCTGAACTGGCCAAAACCGGCTGCAATTTCCAATATTCAAACTGCTTTTTTAAAATGGTCAGGTTCGTTACATTATCGTCAACGATCATCACCTTTTTGCCAATCTGTTCGCTCATGCTATAATTCTCATAAGGCTTCAACACCTTAGTTCCTTTTCGGGTCATTACCATAAATGAAAACGTAGATCCATGGTCCGGCTCACTTGCTACACGAATTTCTCCGCCCATCAACCGGACAAGCTTTTCAGAAATGGCCAGTCCCAGACCGGTCCCTCCATATTTACGGGTTGTAGAAGAATCCACCTGTGAAAAAGCCCTGAATAGTCTATCCAGTTTATCCGCTGCAATGCCGATACCGGTATCCCGCACTTCAAATTTCAACTCTAGTCTTCCATCCTCTAAAATATTCCCTGCAGAAACATCAACACAAACCTCCCCTTGTTCAGTAAACTTCATAGCGTTACCAACCAGATTGATTAATATTTGTCTCAGCCGCAGTTGATCGCCAACAATCTGTAAAGGCACATCTTCTTCTATATGATAAACCAAATCCAACTGAAGTTCAGCAGATTTAACCCCAAATATATCAAGTACATCTTCAATACACTGCCGCAAATTGAAATCTTCTTGTTCCAGTTCCAGATGGCCGGATTCTATTTTAGAAAAGTCCAGAATATCATTAATCACATTAAGAAGTGTATCACCACAATTCGAGATCACATCTGCAAACATACGCTGTTCCTCCGTCAGGTTACTTTCCTTCAACAGTGCTGCCATTCCAATCACACCATTCATTGGTGTACGGATCTCATGACTCATAGTGGCCAGAAAGACACTTTTAGCCTGGTTTGCGCGATCAGCTTCCTGCTTCGCTTTCTCCAACTCCAGATTCGAGGCTCGGAGCTGCTCATTGGCTTTCTCCAGTACCTCCTCATTCTGTTTCCTTACCAAGGATAATTGAGCTTCTTTTTGCAGTTCAGCCACCTCCAGCGTTTGCAAAATATGCTTCTCATTATACTCCTTAAGCAAATAAGCCCATAATCCACAAATAAAAAAGATCATAGCTGCCAGCAATATATGTATCGTAAAAGTCTGAAGATCAAAATAATCCAGACGGGTAAAATAAACATCGCTGACGCCGCTATTTTGCAGATAGCCGAAAATGGCATGATGGACCAGCACTACGACCAAAATTGGGATCTGCAGCTTCCATTTCTCATAAGTGATCAGCAACGTACTGCCAATAAACGCGAAAAAGTGCATCTCAAAAAGCCCATGCATCTGATAGATAAACTGGGCCATAAAAATGCCAAGTACTGCACTTAAGACGTACTGATAAAGATCAGATGTGGGTAACATAATTTTAACAGAATAATAGGCAAGCAGTGAAAGCCCCCCTACTCCAAAGGCAATAAGCCAGGTATCATAAAATATAGCAAACACCAGTCCTAATACGAAATAAAGTCCCAGAAAGTAGTTCATTAAACGGTCTGATCTTTCTTTAACGCCAAAAAAGAGTAAACGTGTAGGGTTATCGGAGGCGGTTAGCTGATGGTTCAACATCATCGTTAGATATTAGATTAAGAAATCAATTAGTTTTTGCAATCTGGTACAGTACAGCCATAGGATTTAAGCGCCAGATCGCTAAAAACCAAATGAGTTTGTTCTTTCAGCAAACCATTCAATGCAATCTTTGCATAGCTGGTCTTCTCATCCGTGCAATAGCGACTGCTGTTATAGTTCCCCCGGTAATATAAATGATGCGACTTGTCTAACAAGACAGCCTGGGGCGTAGAATATACACCACAGACTTTAGCAAGAGACTGGTCAAATAAAACAGGGATATGAAATCCAAATTTGCCCTGAATGCTTTCTGGGGTAAAAGATTTTGAACTTAATACCACCACTCTGAAATCCACCTGATTTGCATATTGCTGAACCAGTGATTTAAAATGTTTCATATTAAACCGCGAACACGGACAATCCGGATTAAAAAAGTGAAGGAAAACAGGTTTTTCATACCCGACTCCTAAAGGTTCTTTTAATGCGATCAATTGGCCAACACCAATGGCCTTATAGTTCTTTGGAACAGGTGTAGGCAACTGGTATACCCAATCGTTGTACCAAAACAGCGCCCCAATGGCAGAAAGCAAGAGCATTAACCAAAATATAACTAGGATTTTTCTCATGAAATACTTTACAGGCAGCCAAAATATATATAAATAGATACTTACACAACACCAACTGTATTGTTATGACAATAGACTGCAAATAAAACTTCATAATAACATTTTACCCTCTTGCCCAATGAGCTTCAAGATGGAAAAAGAAACGACTATCTACTCGTATTTCAGTGCGTCGACAGCATTTGCCTTAGCCACTTTAAAGCTTTGCAAGCTGACTGTTATCAAGGCAATGAGCAAAGAAATCATTCCTGCAACAATAAAAGGGCCCGGACCAATCATTACCTTGTAATCGTAACTCTTCAACCAACTGTTTATGCAGATATAGGCAACAGGAAATGCAATCAAATTGGATAACAACACCAATTTGATAAAATCTTTATTCAGTAGAATCAAAATACTTTTCAAATCGGCTCCTAGTACTTTCCTGATGCTAATTTCTTTTTTCCGTTGTTCCGCCATATAGAGAGCAAGACCAAGCAGACCCAGGCAAGAAATAAAAATTGCAAATCCGCCAAAGAAATTGGATAATATACTTAAACGACGTTCAAGCTTTAGTTTATCAGATATATCCTGATTAATAAAAGTCAGCTGCAACGGATATGCGGAATTAAACTTTTGACTGATCTGTTTAATTAAACCAACAGAAGTGCCCGCACTTTGTTCAGGATTTAACTTCATTAACAAAACTTTACTCATACCTACATTATAGAAGAAGAAAGTTGGAAGTGTTTTAACGCCGAGCCGCTCATTGGAATAATTTTTAATAACCCCAACAATTGTTAACGGCGGATTATCACTCCAGCGAAGGACCGTTCCAACAGGATCTTTAATACCCATCACCTCTGCCAGTGCTTCATTAACAAGAACAGATGTAGCCGTATCAGCAACAAATTTCGGTGAGAAGTCTCTTCCCTTAACGATTTGAGCTCCTATTGTTTTGCTAAAATTAAACCCTATGCTCCTGAAGTCAATGACCGATCGGTCATTAGCCGCCTTTCCCGGCCAGCTTAAGCCCCCTGTGATAGAACCATTTTCGGTAAAGGATTGTGCAAATTCGGAAGAGGAAAGCACTGCTCCTGATTTAACCAGTTCAGCTTTAAAAAGCTCCAGCTTCTTGGCATCTTTAAGTGCTCCCTCCAAATCCATTTGGACCAGATTATCCTGAGAAAAGCCCAAAGGCTGGTTCCTCATAAACTGAATTTGGGTATAAACAATAATTGCGCAAACAATCATGCAGATAGACAAGCTAAATTGCAGCACGACCAATGTTTTACGTACCGGCAAGGAAGATCCCCCTGTTCCTGTAGATCCTTTTAGAACCTTTACAGGAATAAATGACGATAAATAGAAAGCCGGATAACTTCCTGCTAAAAAACCAGTCAGCAATACCAAAATAGAAATGATGATCCAGAATAAGTAGGAACTATAATCTATTTGCATAGAGATTTCCAGCAGATTATTAAAATAAGGCAGGCACAGTTCCAAAAGTCCAAAGGCAATGAACATAGCAATTAAAGAGAACAACATCGATTCTATCATAAATTGACTCATCAGGCTTCTACGAGTAGAACCTAAGGCTTTTCGAACTCCAACCTCACGTGCTCTTTTCTCAGAACGGGCTGTAGAAAGATTCATATAATTGATTGTCGCAATAAGAAGCACACAAAAAGCAAGGAATAGAAACAACTTAACCTGATCAATTCGTCCACCAGCAGGTTTACCGTTCACAAACTCATTATATAGATGAAACTTACTGTAAGGGAACAGAAAAGCTTCAAGTTGTGTTTTCGCATCATGACTCTTAATCATCTTCCTCACAGAAGCATCTAAAGATGCAAACTGGCTTTTGTCTTTAAGCTTAAAAAAAGTAAAACAAGTGATAGCACCCCAGCCATTCTCTTTATCATCCGGATGCTCCTGATCAAAAAATGCCCAGCTCAGCAATGCATCATATTGTATGCTCTGATTTTTGGGAAGATCTTCAACCACTGCAGTCACCTTTAACCATTTTCTATTGTCATATTTTAAAGTCTGACCAATAGGATTACTATTTCCAAATAACTTCCGGGCTGTAGATTTAGTGATCAATACGGAGTTGGGCGTGCTTAAAGCTGTACCTGCGTTCCCGTAGATGAACTTCTGCTCAAAAATCTGAAGAAAAGATGGGTCTACACTTTTCGCATCCAGTTTATAGTTTTGCTGCTGATAGCTAAATAATCTGGCATCATCCCTACCCATTGCCATCCGGCTCGTCTGCTCTACTCCCGGCAAGGTTTGCTGCGCTTCAGCAGCAAGTTTATTGGGTGTTGCAACAGTTGTAGCCAGTTTTCCATTGATATCAATATTTAACCGGCTAATATAAATCCGGTCAATATCTTTAAAGTGTCTGTCATAACCCCACTCGTAACTTACGTAAAGTAACAATAATAAGCAGCAAGCCATCCCAATGGCCAGTCCACCAATGTTAATTAATGAAAACCCTTTATTCTTTACAAGGTTACGTATGGCAATTTTTAAGTTGATGAAAAACATAAGAATCAATTTTCATAGGGATGGCCAATTATATGCCATTTACAAAAATAGGCCTTTAAAATCAAAGAAAAGCTCATTTGAAAAACTCATTGTTCATTATCGAACAGTTCCTGTCCACCACCGAACAAATAACTTTGAGGAGATTAACATCCAACACACCATATCGACCTACACCCAATCTAATCTAAACCATACCAGTCTGCACCATACCAGTCTGCACCCAAGAAAATATGTTTTCATGAGCGAACCTCAGAACCTGAAGCTCTTCGCGCAAGGTTCTGAGAGCTCAGAAAACATATTTTCCCCCAAAATAAACTATTGATTATAAGTATTCACAGCCCTTTCCAAATACCTTGAACCAGACCGGTTAACATAAAACCCACCAGCAGCAAAACCCAAACCGACACCCAGCAATAAAAAGCTGGAGGTTAAATTAGGTCCTTTATACGTAGGAATATTATGTCCACCAAAGCCAGGCTCCGAAGTAACCTCATGTCCTCTGGTTACAAAAGTAATGAGCCCCGCAAGAATCGATGCTCCTGCCGTAGCGTACAATAACGTACCAGTATTGGTCTTTTTCCTGTAAACATTCAAAAGAGCTATACTTTCTGCATTGTCAGCCATGTCATCTTTCAGATTTCTGTAGTTTACATTTTTCAAGTCCTGATATCCTTTATTGTAATACAGGCTAACATCAGCAGCAGTAGCTCTCCCACGCCTAAACCTGGAATAACGGTCATAGATCAAGGGGTCATAATTGATCTGCTGATAAAGATTGATTCTCCCCTGTGCTATCCGCTCTGAAAAGGATCCATAACTACCATAATTCAGCTTGCGGGTATTGGCAAAAAAACCATCTTCATTGTTGTAGAATTTAACCCGGTCCGTATTAAACCTGCGCGAATCAGCCTTCAACTGCCAGGAATTGAGAAAATCCGGCCTTAACCTGATCTTGCTGGCATAGATTACAGAATCGGAATTGAGGTAAATAAAGTTTCTGGATTCGTCCACTTGTGAACGGGCGCTCAGAGCATAACCAACCAGAGCGATGATGAGTAATTTTTTCATATCGGTTTGTATTTGTGTGTACTCAATACTACAAAATTTCCAACCTAAAGTTCTTGTGTAAACAAGAAAATACATAGGCACTCAAATCAGCAAGAAATGGGTTTTTAATGATCACCAATTGCTGTACTTTTACATAAAATACTATATGAAAACGCAGCAAACCGGATCAGAAATAACGGATAACACCAATGAAATATCGATCATCAACACTATAGATATTTCCACTCCTTTAGGACCTATGATCGCAGGCGCTACAACTGAAGGCATATGTTTTCTTGAGTTTACCGGGCGGATCAGGCTCGAAAAGGAATTTACTGATTTAAAGAAACTGTTGAATGCCGTTATGAAGCCTGGAAGAAATGTACATTTAGATCAGCTGGAAACAGAACTGGCTGAGTATTTTGAAGGAAAACGCAAAACTTTTTCCGTTCCTTTACATACGCCAGGTAATGATTTTTCGCGTGCGGTGTGGGAATCCTTGCAACAAATACCCTATGGAACTACCTGTACATATAAAGAACAGGCAGATCAGATGAATAACCCCAAAGCAATCCGCGCAATTGCTTCCACAAACGGCCGCAACCGTCTCGCTATTATTATCCCCTGTCACCGGGTTATTGGAAGTAATGGATCAATGACAGGCTATGCAGGCGGGATAGATAAGAAAAAATGGCTCCTAAAATTTGAAAGGAGCCATTCAGAAGTGCCTGCGGGTAGTTTATTTTAGTCGATCTGCTAGTTATGCTTGATCAATGTTGCAGTAAGTGCTGCCGAGGCACCCCCTTTTAACCCGCTGATAAATATGGTATAGATTTTTCCCTGTTCCAGGGTAATTCCGTTAAGACCACTCCCATTTAAAACAAGTAAAGATTGGCTGGTATGATCTCTCACCTCCAGGTTCAGACTACTCCCGGCATTCACTTCTTTAAAAGGGCCTAGTGTTTTCCAGCTTAACCCAGGAATAGTTGCGGGTGCCTTACCACTCGCATCATACGTGATAACGACCTGGTCTCCGAAATTGCCATAGGCTACTTTATTAAACACCGCTACTCCTCCGGTATAAGCCAGATCCACATTGGAAGCATCAGGAGAAAAATTAGCAAAACGGATTTTGGCTTTACCAGCAGCTGGTGCAGAGAGGTCGTCGTATACAAGGATCAGACTGTCCCGGTTTCCTGGATTGAGTTTACTCGGTTTTAATTTTGGAACGGCAAAAAGGGTGTGGTAATAGGTAGCTATTGGTCCGTTAGGACCTGAAAAAGAGGCTTTATCAGTTTCTTGTACAAAACTGGCATTTCCACCAAATACATAAGAGGATTTATAGGTGGTATTGCTACCTTCTGTAGTATTGTACTGTACTTTACCAAACTGAGTATCAACATAGCCTGCACTGGACGTATTGCGGGCAATAGAGGTTCCATTAATCTGTCTGGTGAAGTCCAGGAAATTGATAGCTGTACTAGTGTTTAAGGCATTGACCAGTTTTACTTTGGCACTTAGTGGTGGCCGGTCAGCATTGTCGCTGTCCAGATAATCTGTTTTCTTGCAGCCAAGAAAAGCGATGGCAAGTAGAGAAAGTTGTATGATTTTTAAGGTATATAGTTTCATGTTTTCCTGGATTAAAATTTCGCGGATACTCTTACAAATGGCTGTATGCCGGCATTACTTCCGGATTGGGTTGCGCCGGGAGCTGGCAAGCGGGTAACATTGCTGCCTGGTGCCGGAATACTGTAATCGCCCAGTACATTGAACAGATTATTGGCGCCTATGGTGGCCTGTATGGCTGGTGTAATTTTATACCCTGCAGAAATATCCGTTACCCAGATCGGGCTGAATTTCTGATAGAAATAATCTGGCTTAGGGAAATTGGCATTAAGCTGTGATACGGTGGTTACAGATCCAAAGTATACGGTGCGCAGCAACAGATTGAGTTTTCTGTAAGTATAAGTTCCTTGTAAAGTGATTTTCTGGGAAGGAATATTACTCGTTACCCGTGCTTCTTCAGATTCATCGAAAATGATATACCTGTAAGCCTCTAATCCTTTTGGCGTATTTACTTTGGTGAGTGTCGTTTTAAGGAAATTACCTCCGGCAAGAAAAACTGCATTAGCACCATTATCAAACAAAAAACGGTAACTCCCGGTAAACTCTATGCCACGCGTTCTGGTACTAAAGGAATTGTAAAAGAACTTGGCCTGAACGGTTCCAGTCTGAATAAAAAGACTTCTGACATCGGCGGGAAGGTTTGGATCAGTCGCAGAAAAACGACCAGTATTCCCTACCCTGTCATTAATGTCTACCTGGTAAGCATCGATGGTGAACTCTACATTTGGAATAGGTCTGGAAGTAAAACCAGCTGAATAACCTTTCGATTTTTCGGGCGCCAATGTAGGAATTCCAAGGGCCTTAGTGGCTGGATTGACATTGTTTGCGGTAACCTGGTCTATAGCAACCCCATTTTGAAAAGTTGTGGAAGTTTCGGTATAATAGTACTGGGCGAGGTCTGGCGCCCGGAAGCCGGTATTGATGGATCCTCTAATGCCCAGCCAATCAGCAAAGCTATACCTTGTGGCCCATTTATAGGTAAATACACTTCCAAAATCCTGAGAATGTTCTACGCGTACTGCGCCGGATACAAGCCATTTAGAGGTTACGTTCAACTCTACATCCAGATAACCAGCAGAAATAGAGCGGTTCACATTCACTTCGTTCGAAGGCCTGAAGCCAGCATGGATCTGGGAACCAGGCGACAAGCCGTTTAAGGGGGTACTTCCAACCGAAGCATAATACGGGATACCTGTGGTTGTGGTATCTACACGGTAGATGGTTCTCAGGTCAGCTTTGGAATAGGATGCTTCTTCTCCGGCAATGATCTGATAAGTTTCTACTCTATACTGCCCTCCAAAGGCGACATTTAAGCCTTTTAATACTTTATCAAAATACCTGGAGAAATCTATACTAGATGTATTTTGACTGGCATTGTAGCTTCCGGCATCAAATTTACGGGGTGATTTTTGTCCTAAACTGGCATTCATGGAATTGCTGATCACATTTCCAAAACCATTTTTACCATATACATTAGAGAAGTCTACCGTCCAGTTTTGAACTTTGGCCTTCAAACCAATTGCAATAGATTTGTCTGTAATAATATTGTCCATAGCTGGTAAGAAACCGTCTGGGTAAAGAAAAGTGTTGTTCCGCTCCGTCCAGCCTGGCAACCTGTATACTGCAGTAAATTGGGAGTTGCGGTGGCTAATTCCTCCAAATGAATAGATTTCTACATTTTCCTTTACAGGTATGGAAGCGTTAAAGAAAAGTAAACCATCTATAGCTTTATTGGTGCTTCCTCGCTGGTCAAAATAGTGTCGGTCTATCCCTCTGCCTGCTATAATAGCATCATCAATTTCTCGGGTATAAATCTGGTCAAATCCTCTTGTATTTGCTCCTCCTCCATAGGCTGGACCAATGTAAAGACCGGCATCACCATTGCCCACCGGCAGGGAAACGGCCTGGGTGGCAAATTCACCAGTAACATTGAGAAATCCGCCTTTATCGCCAATTTTTACACCATAATTACTACTGGTTCTGGTGGTTAAACCATCTCCCCTTCGTCTGGCACTAGCCGTTGAAGTGAGCGACAATTCATCTGTGTTTTTTTTAAGTACAATATTAATAACCCCGGCAATAGCGTCTGAGCCATACTGCGCCGCTGCACCGTCTCTCAGAATCTCAATACGCTCTATGGATCCAGTGGGTATAGCGTTCAGATCATATCCGGTTGCGCCATTACCCAATCCACCCCAGCTAATGTTGGAACTCTTATGGCGTCTTTTTCCATTAACCAAAACCAGTAACTGATCTACGCCCAGCCCTTTAAGTTGTGCGGTAGAGGTGGCAGAGGCAGCATCTCCTCCTCCAGATACAGAAGAATTAAACGATGGGGAAACGTATTGCAGCAACTGGGTTACGCTGACCTGCGGAGAGGTTTCCTGCAAACTTTTTAGATCAATCACGTCTATAGGGGTGGCTGAATTGAGTGTTGTCCGGTTTACGTTTCTAGATCCAACAATTTCCAGTTCATTTAGGGTGTTGTCTTTTGATGCCTCTAAACTTACACTGATCTGGCTGTTTCCCCCAATTTCAATTTCCTTGGTTTCATAACCCAAATAAGAAAACAAAAGATATTTTCCATTTTTTACAGTAATTTTAAAACTACCATCCGTATTGCTGACTACGCCACCGCTCAGCCCTTTTACGCGGATCGAAACTCCGGGCAGTGGCAGTCGATCAGCAGAGGAACTTACAGTTCCGGTAATTGCCCTGGGCTGGGCATAGGTCTTTATAGAGATAAAGAGTATAAATAGCAGGTAAAAGAGTATATATTTTTTCATCAATATGTTGGTTTAGGTTTGGACATAAAGGCTCCTGTTCACCTGTTTTCAGGTAAATCGTCGTGTATAAATGAAGCCGATTACTGGAGTATTGTAGAGGCTATTTTTTCACAAACCGATCATCTGTCAGAGAAATTAAAAAAGCCTCTAGGTCGTTGATTTCGTCTTTAGTAAGACCAAGAGGTTTGCTTAAGGCAAGGTCTCTGTTTTTACCATTTTTGACCACATCGTCTGGTGCATTGTAATAGTTGATTACCTCTTTCAGGGTCTTAAACATACCGTTGTGCATATACGGTGCGGTTACGCCTACATTTCTGAGGCCCGGTATTTTAAACTCACCTATATGTTCTGCATTTTTAGTTACCTCATACCTTCCAGCATCATTGAGCTCTTTGCCATTGAATAAGCCAATGCTTTTAAAACGGTCAGCTGTAAAATCTTCTCCTGAATGGCAAGTATTGCAGTTGGCTTTTCCGATAAACAGCATCCGTCCGCGGACGGCTGCAGGAGAAATGGCATGGTCGTCGCCGTTAATGTATCTGTCATATGGGCTATTAGAGGTTTCCAGGGTACGTTCATAGGCAGCAATTGCCTGCAACATATTTTTTTCAGTCGGAAGGGAATTGAATACCTTTTTAAATAACTCCACATAGAGTTTACTGCTGTTGAGTCTTTCCAGAGCTTCATGAGCAGAAAGGTTCATTTCAACCGGATTAATGATCGGTTGCAAGGCCTGCTCTTCCAGTGAGGCTGACCTACCATCCCAAAACAAGTGGGAACGTCCTGATAGATTGGTTACTGTCGGCGTATTCCTGGCCCCCTTTGTACCTCCGACACCCAGGCTTACGGCAGAGGTATCTGCAAAGGCAAACTCTGGTTTATGGCAGGATGCACAGCTAATACTCTGGTCTTTAGAAAGTATGGGATCAAAAAACAATTTCTCTCCTAATCTCTCCCTGCTGTTGATTTCGGCAGGATCATCTGCCTGAAAACCAACTGTCATGGTGAAGACCAGTAAACTTAAAACAGTAAAGATTTTTATTTTATTTCCTTTCATCTCAGATTTTAACAAGGAAGCTGCCCATTGGGCAGCTTCTTTATAAGATTCAGTTACTTATTGGCCACCAGCGCGACATTCAGATCGAAATCATCATAGATCAGTTTATCACCCAGGTTTTCGAAGAAACTTTTTGACCTGAACTTGATTCCATATTTACTACGGTCTACAGTGATCTTTGCATTGGCCGTCAATTTGGCGTTGTCTACCTTAACTGTGGCAGGGAAAGAAACTTCATTGGTTACACCTTTGATGGTCAGCTTTCCTTTGATTTCATATTGTCCGCCTGTCAATGGTTTAGCAGAAGTAATGACAAAATTAGCTTTGGGGTATTTCTCAACACCAAAGAAATCATCACTTTTCAAATGACCAAGGAGCTTACCATTGGTTTCTGCATCAGTTACATCTGTTACCGTAATGGATTTGGTGTCGAGTTCAAAGCTGCCGCCTTTTAAGACATTATTTTCTACATTAAGTGTTCCTGAGCTGACAGCTATAGTGCCGCTGTGCTCTCCGGTTGCTTTCTTAGCTTGCCAGTTGAGTTTACTACTTTGGCCATCTACTTTATAGGAAACTACCTTGAAGGGTGCAAAGGCGTAAATACTACCTGCAAGCAGAAGAACTGCGAGGTTTTTAAGGTTTGTTGATTTCATAAAATTGTGGTCTGTATTTTATATTTATTTAGATTGTGCGTTGAAGTAATCAGCATCCGGTACAGGTTCAGCAATGAGTTCATTTAGAACTTTGTTAAACTTAGCTGCATACTCATCATAGTATTTTCCGGTTACCTGACCAGTAAATCCCGTATAAATTTCTCTAACTTCTCCCTTACGGTCTATGATAATTGTGGTTGGATAAGCAATGAATTTATTCAAGGCCGGAAGTTTATCTGCAACCAATCTTTTATCGGCAAGACCTCCAAAAAGAATATCATACTTAACCTTGTATTTATCACGGAGCTTACCCAAAACATATTTTCCATATTCAAGGTCATCCTTTTGCTCAAAACCGATGGCAATGGCTTCTACACCACGATCTTTATTCTTATCGAACCATGGGGCAAGAAAGACGGTCTGGTCTGTGCAGTTCGGACACCAGGTTCCTACCAGTTCCACAATCACCACTTTACCTTTATATTTCTCATCAGTAAGAGATACTGGCTTTCCGCTAAGGTCTGGGAAGGTAAAGTCTAATCTTTTAACACCCTCTTTTAGATGCGTGAGCTGATAGGGATCTGGAAGTTCGGCTTTAGCGTCTTTAACTCCTGTAAATTTCAGGTTATCGTAAATTCCCTGGCTAATCTCTCCCGAAATGGTACCATCTTCATTGATGTGTCCTTTGTAGATTTTTGGGCTTGGACCAGTAAAACCGGATAGTACAAATTCATTACCTTGTACAGTACCTTCCAATTCCCGGCTGTCGCCAGTAACCTGCATGATCACTCCTGTAAGTTTATTTCCTGTTTGCTTTAAAATCGCTACTTTATTTGGTACCGCCTCTTTGGAGAAACCTTTGAATTCCCATTTACCTGAAAGATCAGCTGCCGGTGCAATATCTTTTCCTGGTTCAACAAAACGATAGGATTTGCCTTCTTCTGCTGTAAATGGCAGAGAATTGCCGCGAAGGCCTGGAACCAGGCTACGATATTCGCCGCTGATTTTCCCATCAGATTCTATTTTGGCCACTAGTGCAGCATCATAGGTGTTCATTTTAATAAACAGAGAGTCTTTGCCTAGTCTTTCTACATGGAAATCATCGCGACGAGTCCCATTGATCAATGTAAAAACAGCATGCTCCGGGTCTTTACCTTTCAACTCAAAGTTGAAAGGTACTTCATTCTCACTGATCCTGAAGACACCACGCCAGATGCCTTGTTTAATAAAAGGTACATGGTCATCCGCATAGGTGGCGAATGAAGCCAGTGTGACCAGTCCGAGGGATAACAGCCCTATAATTCTTGTTTTCATATTTTTGGGTTTGATTAGGTTTATTTATTTTCCTTTGGTAGCAGATGAAACAGAAGCCGTTACTGAAGGAACAGGTTCTGCAATCAATTCGTCAAGTACTTTATTGAATTTCGCTTTATACTCTTCAAAATATTTCCCTGTTACAGTCCCTGTATAGCCCGTATAGATTTCTCTAACTTCTCCTTTACGATCAATAATAATGGTGGTTGGAAACGCGATGAATTTATTGAGCGCAGGTAATTTTTCAGCAACTACCTTTTTATCCGCAATACCCCCAAAAAGGATGTCATACTGGATGTCATATTTATCTCTGAGTTTGCCCAGTGTATATTTGGCATAATTCAGATCATCTTTTTGCTCAAAACCTATTGCAATCGCCTCTACACCCCTTTTTTGATTTTCTTTAAACCAGGGTGAAAGGAATACAGTTTGATCTGTGCAGTTTGGGCACCAGGTACCAATAGTCTCTATGATCACAACTTTGCCTTTATACTTATCGTCGCTCAACGATACTTGTTTGCCGTTAAGGTCCGGGAAAGTGAAGTCTAGTTTTTTGTAGCCTTCTTTGAGGAAAGTAAGTTTGTATGGATCAGGAAGTTCAACTTTGTCATTCTTGATACCATCAAACTTCAGGTTCTTATAGATTCCGAATCCCTGCTCACCACTAATACTGTTATCGTCATTAATGGTTCCTTTAATGATAAAAGGGCTTGGTCCGGTAAAACCTGACAATTGAAATTCATTACCTTGCACGGTGCCTTCCAACTCCCGGGTATCACCAACTACAGTCATAATTACACCGGTGAGTTTATTGCCAGTTTGTTTTAATAAGGCAATGGACGCAGGTACAGCTTCTTTCGTGTAGGTTTTGATCTCCCACTTACCTGATATGTCATGAGCGGGTTTAACATCTTTTCCAGGTTCAACGAAACGATAGCTTTTTCCCGGTTCTGCTACAAAAGGAAGTGAATTACCTCGAAATCCAGGAACCAGACTTCGGTATTCTCCGGTCAGCGTGCCATTATCTTCAATTTTAGCAACCAATGCTGCATCATAGGTATTCATTTTCACATAGATTGAATCTGCTCCTCTTCGGTCTACGTGAAAATCATCTCTTCTACTACCGTTCAAGAGTGTCAATACGGCGTGTTTGGGATCTTTGCCTTTAAATTCGAAGTTAAAAGGCACCTTCGATTCACTGACATTAAATTCGCCGCGCCAAATACCTTCTTTAGGGAAAGGTTTAAGTCCGGCAGCAAAGGTATGACCACCCAGTAGTAATACGGCTGCGAATAGTTTAGTTGCGGTTGGATAGGTTTTAATTTTCATCATCTTAATTATTAAATGTTAATTTATACGCTATTTGATAGCTCGGTTTGAGCAATTTTCCCGTTGTTGAGAATTTCCCAGATTTCAACGAGGCTCCCTTCTTTTCTATAAATCAACTAATTAATGGTGGTGATTAATTAGAGGTGGTATTTGTTCAGTCCCGATATCCCCCTTTATTACAGCAAGCCCGAATAAATGACCACCATAATATTCCGGTTACTAAATGCCGGGGGATATCAGGACATCCCAAATCAATAGCCGTTGGTTCGTACAGCTGCTTTTTATTCCGTAAAATTTAAAATTTGACCCTTAAAAAATGTGTTTTTAACACATACAACACCTGCAACAACAACAGTTTTCCATGCACCTGTTAGGGTGGTCATGCATGGGAAAATAGATTCTAATTGATGTTTTCATATCAGGTATGACTGCGTTATTTTCAATAATTAATGTCAAAGATAGAAATGAAATCTGAAAAAACAATTAATTCTACTAAAATAGTAGAATTAATTTTAAGAAGCAACTCATTTTACATCATAAACACCTATAAATAAGGTGCTTATCCATAATTTAAAAATCACTAAATATGATCTTCTATTCTCTTTAGTAATGTTTTTAACTCGAAAGGCTTACTCAGAAAATCATTGGCGAAGTACTGGTCGATCATTTCATGCTGCGGGAAATGAGCAGACATCAGGATGACGGGTACCTCTTCTGTACCGCTACCTTCTTTCAGATTTTTACAGAGCTGGAGTCCATCCCCATCCGGCAACCGGATATCCATCAAAATAAGATCAGGATGATGATGTACCATATGTTTTTTAAAATCATAGGCCGAAGCAGAAACACTAACGTCATAACCGGCATCCTGCAGTGTAAATTCAATAATGAACCTAATATCTTCGTCGTCTTCTACAACATGAACTTTTTTTCGCATGACTTGCGCTATGGTTTTATAGTTCAAGTATAAGATTATCACTTTAACTCTGATGTTCCAGCTGATTAAGAAAAAGTTAACTGCAAGATTTTAAATTAAAACGGTCACCTGGGGAAGACCCCGGATGACCGTAAAATCTGTTTATAAAGAAAACTTATTGTTGCGTTTTTGCCCAGGTATCCATTTTATTTTCAAATACACTCAGCGGCAGTGAGCCGTCTTTAAGCACTTGGTTATGGAATTCTGCCAGGTTAAACTTTCCGCCAAGTTCTTTTTCATATCTGTTGCGCAGCTCGCGGATTTTCATCGCGCCGATCTTATAGCCTAAGGCCTGCGCCGGTATCCCCATATACCGCTCAATTTCTGCTGTTGCTCCCTGTTCGTTAATAGCCTCATTATCCATCATGTACTTGATAGCCTGCTCTCTGGTCATATTTTTAGTATGAATAGCCACGTCGACCACTAAACGAATGGCTCGGTGCATTTCATCACCCAAAGCCCCCATATGCTGATATGGATCAGTATACAACCCAAGTTCTTTACCCAAAGACTCACAATACAGGGCCCATCCTTCTACATAAGCATTATGCATTCCGAATCTGCGAAATTTGGGTAAGCTTGTATTCTCCTGGGTCAGTGAGATTTGATAATGATGCCCTGGGATAGCCTCGTGAAGAAATAAAGATTCCATTCCGGAAGTAATATTAAACTTCGCGGCATCCAGAATTGGTACATAAAAAATACCAGGCCGTTTTCCATCCGCGGAGCCTTGATTGTATTCCGCACTTGCAGAAGCTGCCCTAAAGGCTTCTGTTTGCCTGATCTCAAAAGGTGTTTTAGGAACATGGTTAAACATCTTTTTTAAATTTGGCTCCATGCGTTTGTGGATATCCTCAAAAGCATCCAAGACTTGTTTAGGTGTTTTATAAGGCATGAATCTCGGATCGTTTCGCATGTATTCAAAAAACGCATGCAGGTCTCCCTTAAAACCAACTTTGTTTCTGATGCTGTCCATTTGATTTTTAATCCTTGCCACCTCTTTCAAACCCGTCTGGTAAATTTCTTCAGGCGATTTAGTCGTAGTGGTTTGTTGTCTCACCAGGTAGATATACATAGCTTTACCACCAGGCAAAGCAGATAAACCAGAAGTTGTTCTGGCTTTTGGCAGATATTCGTTCTTTAGAAAATCACCCATCTTTTTATAAGAAGGGACGATTTCATTTAAAATGGCTTTACTGTAAGAGTCGGTTAGCCGCTTTTTGTCTGCATCTGAAAAATCTTTAGGAAAATTAGCAACCGGGCCATAAAAAAGGCTTTTCTTCGGATCGCTGACCACCATACTGTACATTTGAGGATACATTTTAACCACCAATGCTTTTGGGAGAACTATTCCGGTTTGTATTCCTTTTTTAAAATTACCAATGGCCGTATCCGCCCATACAGTAAATGCAGAAATCCGTTTCAGCCAGTTGTCATAATCCTTAATCGTTTTAAATGGTTGTGCACCAGTACCAGAGCCAAGCTGTCCAAAAGTGAGTGGCAGTGCAAACATCTGATTAAACGGCAGGTATTCAAAGTGATACTTCAAACCATCCAAGCTCACCTGTAACTGGTCTTTTAAAACATCATAGGAAAGCTTATCATTGTCATTTAATTTTTCACGATCATAGCCCTTCAGGCTATCCAGATATTTGGTGTAAAAGTCCTTGGTTTCACTAATAAACTGAACGGAGCCATCATTAGGCAGGAGATCGTTATACCTGTCATCGCCTGCATAAGTTGCATTGAGAGGAAATAACTTCAAACCCTCTTCATAATATTGGTCGCAAAGTTTGGAAAAGTTCTTGTTCTCCTCTCCATTACCGTTTTTGTTCTGTTGCTTGCAGGCTGCAAATGCGCCTGCACACAACAAGACATACATGATTCTCTTCATTTCGGATTGATTTAGAAACTAAATCTAAGGAATTGATTGATCTAAAAAAAATCTCCTATTAAACGTCAGGTATTATAATAAAAACTTACAACCAGACGAGACAAGCTTATTTTTGTGATTTTACCTGATGCTCAATATTCGGCAGGAAGCCGGTAATGATACCAATCAGCGGTAAGAATGCACAGATTTTAAATATATATTCAATACTCGTCTTATCAGCCAGCCAACCTAAAAATGCAGAGCCTACCCCCCCCATTCCAAAGGCAAAACCAAAGAATAAACCTGCAATCATGCCTACTTTACCAGGTACCAGATCAGTTGCATAAACCAATATAGCAGAAAATGCAGAAGAGATGATGACACCTATAATCACTGCAAGTATACCTGTCCAGAACAAACTTGCAAAAGGTAAAAGCAAGGTAAAAGGTGCTGCCCCTAATATAGAGATCCATATGATGTATTTTCTACCAAAACGGTCTCCAAGAGGGCCACCAATCATTGTTCCTGCGGCCACCGCAGCTAAAAACACAAAAAGATACATTTGTGATTGCTGTACAGAAACATGAAATTTATCAATTAAATAGAATGTAAAATAGCTGGTCATACTGGCCATATAGAAATACTTTGAAAAGATCAGCACCAGTAGAATAGACAATGAAACCAATATTCTTCTCTTAGACAATGCCGGCCCTGCAGATTCAGCGGTATTTACAGATGCTTTTTTCTTCAGATATAAATGTTCTTTGTACCATTTACCAATTCGGGTTAAGATCATCATGCCCAGAACAGCTGCCAGAGCAAACCAAATTACATAAGATTGGCCATAAGGAATCACAATCCATGCAGCAAGAAGTGGCCCAATTGCACTTCCTGCATTTCCACCCAGTTGAAATATAGACTGAGCCAATCCTTTCTTCCCTCCAGAGGCCAGGTGGGCTACTCTGGAAGATTCGGGATGAAATATAGATGAACCAATCCCAATCATGCTGACTGAAATCAGTAAACTTAAAAAACTATTTGCAGTAGACAGCAGTACCAGGCCAACTAAAGTAAAGGCCATGGCAACAGCAAGAGAATACGGACGAGGTTTTTTATCGGTATAAAAACCAACAAATGGCTGCAGTAAAGAAGCAGTAAGTTGAAAGGTAAAGGTAATCATCCCGATCTGTGTGAAAGAGAGTTTAAAATTCTGTTTGATCAACGGGTAAATAGCAGGTATCACCGACTGCATCATGTCATTAAGCAGATGGGTAAAACTAATTGTAAAGAGCACGGAGAATACTGTTTTTTGGACCAGTTCTTTCGTGTCAACTGTTGTGGCTTGTGGGGTAAGAGGTTTCATAATTAAAATAAATCAGATCATCTGATGATTAAGAGTAAAAAAATATTATAAAATTTGGCCTATTATTTTTATAGAAGTATTCCAAGCCTTTTTACTATCACCTGCAATAATGTATTTTAAAAGTTGTTCGTGAGAAGGCTGACTAAGAGTGAATATTTCGGTGTCCTTGTAGATCTCAAAAAACCATTTTTTTACATGTACTGATGCGGATTTATAAAGGTCTGCCAAAACTTCGTTTTTAGAGGCTTCTGCCAGAGCAGTATGAAAATTAATATCCGCCTCAATGCATTCCTTTAGCAATCCATCCTTTGCATATTGTTTTCTTTCTGCCAGATGTTGTTTCATTGCTGAAATATCAGCTTCCGTACGGCTTACTGCCGCCTTTTCTGCAATTTTCATCTCCAGCAGCTGCCTTACTTCATTTAAATCGTGTATGTCGGCCCGTTTTAACCGCTGGTCCATTGGCTCCCGGCTACCAGTAAAAGGTTCTACAAAAGTACCAAGTCCCTGCTGTACGCGTAACAGCCCTGAATTGACAAGAATTTTTATCGCTTCTCTGATGGTCGATCTTCCTACACCAAAGTGCTTCATAAGCTCCGGCTCAATAGGGAGCTTATCATTAACTTTATAATGCCCAAGTGAAACTTGTTCCTGTAATCTTGCAGCTACTTCGTCGGCCAGTGATTTCTTAGCAATTATTGTCGTCATATCATCAGATGAATGACAAAAATAGTGGTTTGTTTCAAATAACCAAAAAATGATATGAATCTTTTAAAAGATGTACTGTTTATTCATGCTAGAGCAATATCGGGCCGTTTGAAAATGGCCCGATATTGTCAATATATAATTTACTGAGCAGCATCCTGGTAAGTATCTGCAATTCGTATTTTTTTCACAAAATGGGAAACCTGATCTGTATCCCCGCCATACACACCCCATTTAGGATCGCAAATATTCACATCCAGGGTACGGCAGTACAAACGTTGTGCATTATTGGAAAGGGTTTGTTTGACACCATTGTACCAAAATTCAATATACCCAATTGCAGGATTACGCGATACTTTCATGCCGATCACAAAACTAAGCCAGGTATTTGTTGAAAGCGTAGTAGACCATGGAACTGTGGCTACGTGATTGTCATCGAAATGCTGCAATTCCAGAAGCCCGTTACGTGTTCTGAGCATGATGGGATGGTTCTGTAAAGCCCCATCTGTAGGGTAAGATTTCCACTGGAAGATGGCTTCCGTTTTGAGATTTTGCGGCATGTAAATCTTGCTTGTCCAGCCAATATAAATCAGATCTCCCTCTGATGCCTGATAATTCTTTGCCCCATGGCCTTCCGTACGGTGACTATTCACTGGTTTAAGAAATTTCCATGTCAGTGTGTTGGTTTCGTCATTAACTGTAGTAACAGTCCCGGTACCTTCAATATTAATGTCTTTCCACACATTGGCAGATCCATTGACAGCGTCTCCGTTAAACAGAACAGAAAATGGCTGAATGGAATTTAATTGACTACCGGAGCTCAAAAGGTCTGGAGAGTTACCTGTTAAGTCCTGATTTTTCTTGCAACCACAAACTGCAGTGATCGCTACATAAAGCGCTAAAGATGCTAATTTAACTTTTCTCATAAGAGTGATTTTAGGGTTAATTGAGAACTTAAGTTAAGTAACCTCAGTGCCCTAATGTGCTGATATATTGGCTTATGATTCAGCGATATTAGCTAGTCATGATTTTTATTCCATTTGAACTTGATCTTTCCATTTTCTCCATCTGTCGCAAGGATGTGCAGTACAATTCCCTTCATTCTTTTCTCCTTACGTTCTGAGACAGCAAGCTCCGTATCTTTTTTGGGATTTCTCAGTGGCACATCAAGCGCAATATTGGTTCCACTCCCGAGAGAATATACCCCAGACACGTTCATATTAAGAACGCTTGAGCTAATCATCATGGGATTGATCTTTATTTTTTCTCCGTTCAGATCGAAGTTCCCATTCAAGTTACTGAAAGTGATATTGTTCAGGTCTCTTAATGGGAAAGCAAATTTACCCACACTGGTAATCGGTTCAAAATTAAGCAGAGCTCCTTTTTTTAGATCAAAAATAATGTTTCCATCAATAGAATTTTTCTGAATACCTCCCTGGTCGGTAATGGCTCCGGTAATTTTAGCTTTAGAAAACAAATACCCTCTCAAGTTTTTGGAGGTCAGAGAAGTTAAACCAAAGTTGTTGAAAGAGTAAAAGAAGTTTTTAATATCTACATTACTCACTGTTGCATTTACAGCAAAACGATTGTGTCCATTCTTTTGATAGAGCGTACCGTTAACGGCTAATGATCCTCCCGCATGCTTTACAATTGCATTTTTAATCGTCATTCCAGATTCAGAAAGGGCCAGATCTGCTTTAGCACCGGTAGCTATAAATTTAAGATAATATAATTTATCTATAACCACGTTCATATTCACCTTACTTTGATCAAACAGTGCATTTAAATTATCTGAAAAACTGGTTTTGGAAGATTTGCTTCTTTTAACGGATACAGGTTTCCTTGTACTCAGGAAACCCAAAAACTCTCCTATATACAATTGCGGACTTCGGATCTGCCAGTTTAGAACGATCTTTTCGGGGTCATTATAATAAAGGTTTAGAAAGTTCTGTATAGAACCTTCCATATTTACTATACTCTTACCACTCTGCAGGCGGATATTGCGGATAAAGAGGTCCTTTTCTGTGAAATTTAAAGAAATGGCCGTATTTTTAAAGTTGATTCTTCTTGGTACATAATCTACATCTGCGTTTTTAATATCTACGAGCCCCTGAACATAGGGCTTAGTGAGCTGGAAATTAACTACATCTGCTTTAAAGGCCAAAGTCACATGAGCAGTACCCTTTTTGAATTTCAGTAAGTTATCGGCGATCACATTGTTCAGTTTTGTAATGTCAAAATTGGATTTAAAGACGCCTTTTGCCACAGGCCTTTCAAAATTAACAATTGCCGCAGTATCGATGCTGAAAGGCATCTGTTCATAGTCTCCTGCAAGACGATATAGCATAACGGAAGAATTTGCATCGTTAAAACCCCGATCAGGAACATGGTTATTGGTATAAACACCATCAAAATTACAGTTTTGGATTTCCCCGCCAGGAATGGTTAGCACATTCTTTCTGACCTGTGCCTTTACATGAATATTCGGATCTCCTCCAGCCCCCATATCCCCAATAAGATCACAAGTTACATGTATAGGAGATGCCAGGTTGAACATATTTAGCTTTTTACTGATATTGGGTGTAAGCAGGGCTGACGCGTTCTTCCATAGAATTGCCGGGGCTTCTATATTGATCACAAAATTAGCAGGCCCCTCTCCCACATCAAATTTGGCACCAATAATAAAATCCTCCTCTCCAATCTTTAACCTGTTGGGTGCAACCACAATCTGTTCGTGCTTCTTATCGTAATGAATAGCAAAAGGCCCCTCTAAAAGACGGTCTTTAATAAAAGAGCCTTTTTGGGTGTTAAATGCAAGGCTTTTCACCAAAGTCTTCAACTTAAGGCTGGCATTCCAGCCAGAATCAGGATATTCCATATTTCCGTCCAGATCGTTAACATCAAATTGAAACAATTTATTCCCTTTTTGATTGTCAAGCACGAAACTTACCCTATTAAGTTCAAATTTCCTGATCTCTGTCGAAGACTCCTTATTGTCTTTTTTAGGTTCTTCTTTTTTCTTCTTTTTAAAGATCGACGTATTGCTGTATCCTGTACTGTCTGTATAAAGATAAACTGCGGCATCATTGATACTCACCTTTTTAATCTCTATTGTACCTTTTAATAAAGCCATTGCATTGACGGTTACATTGAACCTTTTTGCGTCCAGTAGAGTATGCTTATGGACATTCCATTGCTGATCTTTGATCACTACATTTTTCAGTGTAAGCGAAATTCCTGGAAAGCCTTTAAAAAAAGTGGGATCCATATCACCCACTGTCAAAGTTCCATTTAGATTTTCATTCATTTTTTTGGTGATGGATGACAAGAGTTCTTTCTTATGAGAATTCACATAAAATCCCAGAGCAGTGAAGATCACGACAATTAAAGCGACAATTACACCTAATGTTTTGAGTAAGATTTTTGTCCAGCGCGGCATAGGTTAAGGATCAAACGTTAAATAATATAGTTTCCAGCTAGCAATTCTGCGACCAAAATGCAATATTGCCTCTTGTTTGTTTAAAATTTATGATATAAATTTTAAACAAGAACTCCTCTTTTTTAAAGATAGCAAACTGAAGATAATAATTAAACCTATGAATCTAATTTCTCCAGTGAATTCTTGTACTTAAAAAACAACTGAGAAATTGGAGCGAGCATTAAACCGCAAAGGCCGAAAATAATAAAGGATACTCTTAGATTAAAGGCATGGGCAAGATATCCAATCATTGGTGGGCCCAGTAACATTCCTGTAATAGTATAGGTTGTGATGATAGAGATCGCCATCCCCGGAGAATATTTTCTGGAGGCGCCTGCAAGTGCGTAGGACATCGGAACAACAGCTGCAGTACCAAACCCAACCAGCGAAAAACCAGCCATTGCTGTCCAAAAATGAGGAAAAATAATGGCCATTGAAATACCGCATACAATACATACAGCACTCATAATATAAGTTGCAGGCATACCAATGCGTACAATAATCAGGTCTGATGCAAATCTCGACATGGCCATAAAAGTCATAAAGATCAGATAACCGTAAGTAAAGATCTTCACTTTAATCACCTCTTGAAAATAGATGCCGCTCCAATCAAACATACCACCTTCACAAATGGCAGCAAAGAAAACCACTAACCCAAGATATAGTATGTAAGGATCCGGCTTACTAATAACCAGTTTATTCCCACTCTTTGCCCTGTCATTTTGTAATAGAAATCGATAAGAGTAACAGGTTGCTGCCAATGCCATTGCTGCAACAATCATAAAATGAAGTTGTAGACTTACATTCAGAGCAAGTAAAAAGGTAGAGAATGCAATTCCTGCAATACCTCCGGTACTCCAGAAGCCATGAAAGGATCCAATTATTTTTTGGTCAAATTGTTTTTGAAGCGCAATCGCTTGTGTATTTACAGAGATGTTGAAGATCCTGGTCGTAAAGGCAAACATCACCATGGCCACAATCAAACTCAGCGTATTAGGTGCAAAACCAATCAAGGCCAGTGCTATTGTATTTAAACCATATCCAAATGCTAATGGAACCCTGCTGTTAAACCGGGAAACCAGCCATCCCGAAATAGGCAGCCCTATTAATGAACCGATGGGTAAAGCAAGCAAGGCCGAGCCAAGTTCTGCTTCGTTAAAGTTAAAGGTACTTTTAATGGTGGGAATTCTGGAAGCCCAGGTCGCAAAAGTAAAACCTGAAATAAAGAAAAAAAGACTCAGGAAGATCCGGTGTTTATTTTTTGTAATCATCAATGGGAATCGGTTGCGCAAAGGTAATTTTTAATTTTCTTAAAACAGTATCAGCCTTAGTGTGTTTTATACAAAAACAATGAACTATGAAATTCAATAAACTATTATCAGACTGCGCCTCACGTAAAACAGATTCTTCGTTGCCGATTGTGGCATTACTTGCAGGACTTGCCGTTGGAGCAGTGGTGGGAATATTATTCGCTCCTGAAAGTGGTGAAAATACCAGAGGAAAGATTTCTGATAAAGCTGGTGATTTAGCCGAAACCGTAAAAGATAAGCTACATAGTATAAAAGGAAGATTCAGTCATGAACTTGATGAAGCTGCAGATGCAAAAGACGAGATCGTTAATAAAGTAAAGAAAAAGGCCGAAGATACGGCAGATAAAGCTAAATCAGCCGTCAAAAACGCATCAGATGACGTGAATGATGCTGTACAACATAGCTAAACTCCTGTAACGGAAAAATTTCCTTTTTTATTGGAAATTTTTCCGTATCTTTATTCCAATCAAAGGAAATGGAGTTGTCATGGCAAAGAAAACAGCTAAATCTTATAAAAACGACCCTGAAAATACTATAAATAGTGTTAATGAGGTTATGGGAACCTATCAGCCCTATTATTTGAACCAAATCAGCCTGCTCACCAATTCAAAAAAAGGCTTGTCAGCAAAAGCTGCGCTTGATTTTATTTCCATATCTGGTTTTTCAAAAGAAGAATTCCAGGAAACTTTTAAAACCACGGTTAAGACCATTCAGAATTATGCCACCAATGATTTAAAGCTGGATGCAGCCTTAAGTGAAAAGTTATTAAAATCTTTTGCCCTGTTCGATAAGGGCATGGAGGTCTTTGGTTCGGGCCATGCTTTTCATCAATGGCTCAATATGCCGTCCTACGGACTCGGCAATCAAGTTCCTTTTGACCTGATGGATACCATTACCGGGATAAGCCTGATTGAAGAAGAACTGATCAGAATTGAGTTTGGTGATTTAGCGTAATATGCTTGTTTACCGGATTACACTGGCTAAATATGCAACCGCTCTTATGGCTTCAGGACGAGCCGCAAGGTGGAACCCCAATGAAATAGACATGATCTATACTTCCGGCTCTATATCTCTTGCCTGTTTAGAGAATGTGGTACACAGAAACCAGCTTGGATTAAATTCAAACTTCAGGGTGATGACGATTGAAATTCCAGATGATCTACTTATTCTTGATGTGAAGTATAGCAACCTGCCTTCTAACTGGACCGATTTTGAGCATATGCCCATAACTCAGACGATGGGTGAAGACTGGATAAAACAGGGTCGTTCTCCCGTCCTAAAGGTATGCTCATCTATAATTGATGGAGAATATAATTACCTGTTGAATCCTATGCACACCGATTTTAAGCTCATCAAATTACTCGATTCCAAATCTTTTGTTTTTGATAAGCGTATAAAGGGTCTTTAGTTTATTACCTTTGCGCTATTATATATTATACCCAGTCATTGAAGAAAATGGCTTAACAACAAACAAAATGATATCAATTGGACAATACAACGATTTAAGGATCATCAATAAAACCGAAAACGGGCTAATCTTAACCGACGGAGACAAAGAGGTTTTACTGCCTTATAATCAAGTTCCACCAAATACTGAAACCGGCGAAAATATCTCTGTTTTTGTTTATGTACACAAAGACGGCCGTTTACTGGCCACCACAAAAAGACCTCTGGCCTGTGTGGGAGATTTTGCTTATTTAACCGTGGTAGATGAAGGAGAAGACGGTGTATTTATGGATCTTGGCATTGACAAGGATGTGTATGTACCTCAAAAAGAACAAAAAAGACCTATGTTTAAGGGAGACAAACATGTAGTGTATGTATTTCTTGACGACAATAATGACCGTATGGTTGCCTCCTCCCGCCTCACCAATTTTGTTGAAGAAGAAGATATTGAGCTGGAAGAAGGTGATGAAGTGAGTTTATTAATTGTAGACCGTTCTGATCTTGGCTTCAACGCAATTATAGACAATAAATATATTGGTTTATTATATACCAATGAGTTGTTTGATGAACTGAATTCAGGAGAAGTTAGAAAAGGCTGGGTTAAAAAAATAAGGGTTGATGGCAAAATAGACCTTAGCCTGCAACCTATGGGATATGGACATATCCTGGACAACAAAGACATCATACTGGAAGAGTTAAGGGCCTGTGGAGGTATTATACATTTAGGCGATAAGAGTTCACCTGATGACATCTACGGCCGCTTTAAACTGAGCAAAAACGCATTTAAAAAAGTGATTGGTAGTCTTTACAAAGACAGGTTGATCACCGTTTCAGACCATGAGATCAAAATTGTCGTAGACGAAGAAGCAGAATAAAGCAGGGTTTCCCCTGCTTTATTTTTTTATTTACTGGGCCACTATACTTATAGCTGCACCGCCACCCGGCGCTAATTTTAACCGGAGGACAGTTTTTGCATCTGCTTGAACATGTTCAATAATATAAGCTTCCGGATTGGACTTCCAGTCAGCATCATTTGCATCGCGGTAAATACTCATTTTGTACTTTTTGCCTTTCTGGAGAAAGTTCAATGGAATTAGAGCTGTTCTGGCCTCCTCATTTGTAATTGCACCAATAAACCAGTTTTCTGTTCCCTTTGCCTTACGGGCTGTGGTGATGTAAGCTCCAGGTTCTGCCTCTACCACTTTGGTATCATCCCAGTCAACGGCTACATCTTTAATAAATTGGAAAGCATCCGGGTGAGCCTCATAATTTTCAGGTAAATCTGCTATCATCTGTAACGGACTATAAAGGGTCACATACAAAGCCAGCTGCTTGGCCAGCGTAGTATGAACCTGCCTTGCGGGCGCATAACTTGCATAACCACGAAGTTTAAAAATACCAGGTGTATAATCCATCGGCCCTCCCATCAATCTGGTAAAAGGCAAAATGGTTTCGTGATCCGGATGGTTACCATCACTAAAGGCATTGTATTCATTTCCCCTGCCCGACTCATAGGCCATCCAATTCGGATACGTCCGGTGCAAACCCGTAGGACGATTGGGCTCATGAGAATCCAGCATAACCTTGTAATCAGCCGCTTTTTGAGCAATTCGCTCATAATGATTGACCATCCACTGTCCATCATGATGTTCACCCCGGGGAATTATTTTTCCAACATAGCCTGTTTTTACTGCCGGATAGCCATACCTCTTCATAAAGCGAAAAGCCGTATCTGCGTAACGCTCATAGGTCGTTGCAGAACCAGAGGTCTCATTATGCATAATCATTTTAACTCCTTTAGACTTTGCATAGTCGGAAATGCCCTGTACATCGAAATCCGGGTATGGGGTTACAAAATCAAACACATTTTCTTTCCAGTTGCCAAACCAGTCTTCCCATCCTGTATTCCATCCTTCTACTAATACCCCAGCTATTCCGTTCTTTGCTGCAAAATCTATATAACGTTTAACATTGGCCGTATTGGCACCATGTTTCCCGTTGGGAATAAGTTGCCCTTTAGAATCCAGGCTATCCAGGTTGTCTGCATAACTCCAGGTACTTTTACCAGTTTGCATTTCCCACCAAACCCCGGCAAACTTCATCGGCTTGATCCAGCCTGTTTCTTTGATCCTTGAAGGTTCATTCAGGTTCAGGATAGTTTTTGAAGCCAGTATATCCTCTGCCCGGTTACTCACAATGATGGTTCTCCAGGGGGTATGAAAAGGCGCGTGTAAGTAGGCTTTATTCCCCAGTGCATCAGGAACCAGATTGGCCGAAAGTTTAAAACTATCCCTGTCTACATGCAACTGCATAGCCGGATAATTGATCAGCGCCGCTTCATGAATATTGATGTACATCCCCCCAGCTGTTTTCAGCATGAGCGGAGTTTGAACCGCATATTGATCGGGAACTACCCTAACAGCGATATCTGTTGCTTTTCTTTCCACGGCCCAGGCATCAACCTTGCTTAAAGTTGATGTTGTATAAGAATATTCATTGGTATCGTAATCTCCCGGGATCCAAAAGGCCTTGTGATCACCTGTTAAATTAAACTCTGTGAGTTCCTTTGATACTACAAAATATTTTAGGTTGGGTTGCTGGGGAAACATATACCGAAAGCCCAGTCCGTCATTGAATACCCTGAACTCTACATCTAGTAACCTAAAAGGTTCAGTTGTTTGCTTCAAATGCACCATCAGCTGTTCATATTGATTTCTGATCTGGCTTACCTCTCCCCAAACGGGTTTCCAGTACTCATCAATACTCTTCCTTTCGATCCCTACAATTTCAAAATGATTATCCAAATCACCGTTCTCCGCCAGTGCAAACCCAAGAACAGATCGCCGGATCACTGCCTGGCCGTCAAAATACAAAGCATAACCTGGGTGCCCGGTTTCATCCAGTGTAAATTTAAGCCTGACCTTGTTCATGCTTGCTTCAGCACTTTTTTCCTGGGCCATCACATTACATGCAGCCACGATCCATAATACACAAGCAAATAGTTTATTCATCTTCATTCTTTTATCTTTAATACCCGGGATTTTGCTGACCTTTAATTTGGGAGTTGGAATTAAACTCATCTAGTGGTATTGGCCAGGAATAAGATTTTGCCTCATTAAACTGCAGACTCGGAGCTGTGATCGTGGATCCAAAATAAGCTGCCTCCGAAGGTCCTATGCGCCAACGACATACATCAAACCACCATTGTCCTTCATTAAATAGTTCCGCCCAGCGTTCATAATACAATGGATTTTTTCCCAAAACTGGATCATTAATGGCTTTGGTGTTTGCCGTCAGACTCTGGTAATCTACCGGAGAGGCGCCGTTTATAGGGTAATCATAAGCCCTTCGGTGCACTTTATTAATATATTCCAATGCAGTAGCCGCATCTCCACCACCTTTTGCTGCCTCCGCATACAATAAATAGACATCTGCCAGACGAAGGAAATACCAGTTCCAGGCATCCGCCTGTACAGTTTCAATTTTATAAAAAAGAGCAGCATATTTACGATAACCCCAGCCATAGGTATTTACCTGCCCGGCAAGATAAGGCGGTTTAGATACCGGTGCCCAATTGGTTCCATCAAACTTCAACGAATCCAGCCAAGGCTGTACCGTATTTACATACAATCTTGGATCGGCCAGTTTCTGGTCCCTAACATTCTGTGCCTGAATTTTATAAGCTGGATCCATCACCTTGGCCGGATTACTGTAACTAGCAGGTTTTGAGCTGTTGTATTTTGGATTGCTCACCAGGGTATAATAGCCAAGAGGATAACCAAAACGCTTAATATTCATATCATGAATGTCTCCGTTTCCGGTATAACCCAGCCCATGCGCTGCCGTTTCCGTGCCATCAGCGCCAAGCACATTTGGAGACCAGATCATCCCGTTCAACGTCGTAGCATTAGGATTAGGACCATACGGTCCGTAATTATTCTTACTATCCTGATCTACATTCAGTTCAAACAACGATTCCTCATTGAATTCATTAGCCGTTATCCCAATAAAGGCATCCTTGTATTTTTCATAGGGCATCAAAGATTTACCGCTGTTCTGGATCACGTCAAGCAATACGGTTTTGGCATTGTTCCAATCCTCGGTAAAAACATAAGCCTTACCAAGTAAACCTTTTGCTGCCCATTCAGAAATCCTTCCCAAATCTGTACCTGTCCACACTTTACCTTTAAGCAGATCTGCAGATTTTTTAAGATCACTCTCAATAAAATCCCATACCGCGCGGGTAGTTGCCCTTGGTTGCTGTGTGCTTTCTACAGTTTTAGGAAAAGTCTCGTACAATGGAATACCCATTTTGGCGGCATTGACACCACCCTGTTTAATATAACTCTCACCATAAAAACATTCCAGCTGGAAATAATAGAAAGCCCGGAGAAACAATGCCTGTCCACGTATATAATCGATGGTTTGTTTCTCAGAAGCAGAAGCATAATTCTTTTCATAGAAATCAGCAGCCTCTAGTGTTACATTACAATTCTTAACTCCGGTATACAAGGCACTCCAGGCTTGGGAAGAGAACTGATTGGTTACGCTGAGGTTATTGTTCATCCATTCCAGCCAGGTGGCATCTCCATAGTTCCCGTTAGAAGTGTGAACAGCGTTGGCCATAGCCTTCGGCATTAAATTAAAGCCATATAAAGCCAGACTCCTTAAATCAGAATAAGAGGGAGACAGGATACTTTGCAGATCATTGATGGTCTTTGGATAGGTACTGGTCGAATAAAGATCAGTTGGCCCTACCAAAGAAGGTGCTTTTTTACATCCGGTTGCAAAAAGCAACAGCAAAATGTATATATATAAGTTCTTAAACATGTGCATGAATTTTAAATAGAACATTAAAAAGTGATGTCCAGGCCAGCAGAATAAATCCGGGTCTGCGGATACTGAGAAACAGCATCTATGCCGCGGGTGGTTGGTCCGGGAAACCCCGCTGCAGAAAATGCAGCACCGAGTTCGGGATCAAGCCCGGAATATTTTGTAATGGTGAATAAATTGTTTCCCATTACAAAGACCCTTGCTTTTTTAATCCGCAACTTCTGAAGCACAGTATTGGAAAATGTATAGCCGATCTGTAAATTTTTCAATTTCAGATAGTCGCCCTTCTCCACAAAATAACTATTTACCGAACTGTAATTTTTATTGGGATCCAAAACAAAAGTTCCATTGCTCACCACGCCTAAACGCGGCTGATCTGTGAGCTGATTGTCTCCAAGGAAAGAGGCATTAAATACTTTAGAGGTGGTGTTGCCATCAGAAAATGGCGACATTTCATAAGCCTTCACACCATTAAACAGATCCACACCCGCCACTCCATTAAACAACATGGCTACATCAAAACCTTTATAGTTTAAGCGCAGATTGATCCCGTAAACCAGTTTTGGATTAGGATTACCAATAACCTGACGATCCGCATCTGTAATATTATGGTTTCCATCCAGGTCTTCAAACTGCAGATCACCTGCACGGGAAGTTATCCCTCCTACTTTTTGTACAGCAGCATCCGCATCAGTTTTAAATATACCCAGTGATTTGTATCCATAGAAGGAACCAAATGGCAGTCCGGCCCTGCTTATGGTAATGGTTTGATTAGGCATCATATTATACCCGGCATCGCCGCTGCTATAATAGTTATAACCATCATAAAGCGCACCAGTAGAAGTTCCATCCAATCGGGTTACTTTATTCTTATTGAACCCGGCAGTTACGCTTAAATCATACTCCAGTTCTCCTGATCTATTTCTGTAACCCAACATCAGATCTACCCCTTTATTATTAACCGCACCTATATTAGCAATATATGGGCTGGTAATTCCAGAGCTCAGGGAAACCGGAAGCGCATACAACATATCTACTGTATTTTTATTATACCATTCGGCGGTGAAGTAGAGTTTATTGTCAAAAAATGAAGCATCTAAACCAATATTAGTTTCTTTTACCGTTTCCCAGTGCAAATCCGGATTTGGTATAGCACCATAACTGTTACCCAGGATCAATGGAGCATTAGGCGCAAAATTCTGTCCACCGACACCACTCTCTCCAAAACTTTTAAAAGGTCCGTATACCGCCAGATAAGAATAAGGGGCGATATTACTGTTTCCTAATTCACCATAACTTCCACGGATCTTCAATAAACTTACTACAGGCAGTAGAGATTTGAAGAAAGGTTCTTCAAAAATATTCCAGCCGGCAGATGCGGCAGGGAATACACCTTTTTGTTTATTTGGGCCAAATACGGTATAGTTTGCATCCTGTCTTAAAGAGCCTGATAGATAGTACCTGTTCCTGTAATTATAGTTTAATCTTCCAAAATACGATTGGATTAAACCGTTATTATCATACTTACCATTGACAACATACTGGCTGGCTGATGTTGGAATTACAGAAAATCCAGGCTGTCCAATACTACCCACTGTGGTATTGATGTTGTCAAACTTACTGGTGATTTGTTCAAAACCAACGATGGCATTCAGATGGTGTTCTCCAAACGACTGATCATAGGTCAAAACATAATTGCTTAACAGTTGTCTGCTGTCTACACTGAGTTTATTAAGGGAATTATTGGCATTGGAAACAGAACCAATGGAAAATGCATCTTGAAAATAATTCTGAGCTTCATGATAGTAAGAATAACCAAATGTGGTCCGGAAACTCAGGTGGAACGGAAGCAAAATATTTGCATAGACATTTCCCTGAAGGTTATTCTTGAAATCCTCAACATCTGCAGCATTAGCCGTACCCAAGGGATTAGGCCCCCCAAACGACAATCCGTTATAACCGCCAGGTGCAGTTCCATAAGAACCATCTTTATTATAGAGCGGAACAATTGGTAAAGTACGGAAGGGTGCATTGTGCAATTGTGCTTCTATACCAATAGGTGGTGCAGTTTGCCGTTGAGAGACCGACAGTTGTTCACCAATTTTTATGTATTTACCTAAACTGTATTCTGTATTGACCCGAGCACCGGCAATATTGGAATAATTCCGGATATAGACTCCCTCCTGCTTATTGTAAAACCCAGATACCAGGTAATTGACATCGGGAGAGGAACCAGCTACAGAAAGGTTATAATTTTGCTCCTTCGCATTTCTATACAGCACATCTACCCAATTGGTATTCGCCAGTGTATCCAGGTGCTGGGCGCCAGCAAAAAATTGCGGATGAACGATATTTTGCAATCTGATAAATCCATCCTTATCCAGCAATTGTATAGTTTTAGGCTTAGTAACTCCATACCTGGCATTAAAATTAATGACCGGTGCGCCTGAGCCCCTCTTTGTCGTAATTACAATAACCCCTCCAGCTGCCGCAGAACCATAAATGGCCGCAGCGCTCGCATCCTTCAGTACATCAATCGAGGCAATATCCTGCACATTCAGGTTATTACCGTCAGGCATCCTTACCCCATCTACAATATACAATGGAACAGGTTGGTTTAAAGAAGAAAGGCCTCGGATGGTAATGCTCGGAGTAGCATCCGGTGCACCTGAATTCTTTACGATATCAACCCCCGCAATTCTGCCCTGCAAAGCTTCTGTAGGATTAGTAATAGGCTGGTCTTTAAAAATATCTCCTTTTACAGAAGCGATAGAACCAGTCAGATCTTTTCTCTTCTGGGTACCATACCCCACAACAACCACTTCATTCAACTGTTTATTGTCTTCTTCCAGTACAACAGTACTATTATGATCTGAAACTTTGATTTCTCGGGAAAGGAAACCCAGCATAGAAAAGATAAGAACATCCGTTGAAGGGTTATTAACTTCTATACTATAATTACCTCTTTTATCTGTAAGCTGGCCAATACTAGTTCTTTTAACAAGGATACTTACGCCTGGAAGCGGCGTTCCATTAGTGTCGGTGACCTTTCCGTTTACCGCAGTTTTCTGGGCCATGGCCCCAAGAGCAATAAACAGGGACAGCCAGCAAAAACCTAATGATTTTTGTAATTTTTTGTTCATGATGTTTAATTTGGTTAGTGGTTCTTTAAAAATAGTTAGATACAAACACGGACCTTAGTTGAAGCTTGGGTTTAAAAAGGCGGCCATACAGAAAATATGCCAGCCGGTAAAGTTCAAGATGAGTTTTCATATTTGGTTTGATTTATGAACTCAAAGAGACTCTATAAATAAATAAGTCGCAATTTTCAAAAACAAAATATAAACCAAACACATCAATATCAATACTAAATACCTATTTATCAATTTATTACAAAACAATAACCACAATAAAATAT
>NZ_QAIL01000162.1 GCF_003061025.1 Pedobacter sp. HMWF019
GCGCCGGATAGCCGAAGATATAGATTACACTGCACCTATTATATATGAATACTTTAATGGTAAAGATGCGCTGGTAGCCGAATTGTCGGCCAGCGGCTTCCGCAAACTTGCTGCTGCTATCGGCAAAGCAAAAAATGACCATACCGCCCCGGTTAAACAACTGGAAGCCATGTGGCTTACCTACTGGAACTTTGCTTTTGCTGAAAAAGAGCTTTACCAGGCCATGTTTGGTGTGGAAGTAAGCTGTAGCGCCATGAAAGAAGGCTTCGCCAAAGCAGAACAAATACCTGGATTATTTAAGGAGGTGATCCGTGAGTTGATAGGCGATACCAATGCGACTGAAGACATCATCAACACTAAATATTTTACGCTTTGGTCGGTAGTACACGGTTTGATCTCCATCAACCTGATCAATAAAGGAAAATCAGAAGAGATCAACCAGATGGTACTGCACGAAGCCATTAACAATATCATCGCCTCCATTATTCATTAATTTTTTTGAATAACGCTTAACAGTGATAGACCATTTAACCCGATTAACAAACAAGAAAATAAAAACAAATCATTTAAAAAATAAGATCATGAAAACAATAACATCCATCCTCACCATTTTAACAGTAGCTCTTTTGGCTGCCTGTTCGCCGGCCGAACAACCGGCAGCGAATAATGTCGTTTCCTTACCGGTAGCTACCGTAAGTGCTTCAAACGCGGAAACGATTAACGAATATCCAACAACCATCGAAGGTTCAGCTGAAGTAGAGATCCGGCCGCAGGTAAGTGGCATATTGGAAAAGATCTTTGTTGACGAAGGCGCTTATGTGGCAGCCGGTCAGCCATTATTTAAGATCAATGACCGGGTTTATAAAGAACAATATAATAATGCTAGCGCCGAATTACTGGCAGCCAAAGCAGCTGCGGCAAATGCGCAATTAGAAGTGAATAAATTGCAACCGCTGGTACAAAACAAAGTGGTATCTGAACTCCAGCTACAAACCGCACAATCCAATTACAACATGACTGAGGCTAAAGTAAAACAGGCCCAGGCTTTGGTAGCTGATGCACAGATCAATATTGGTTATACGCTGATCAAAGCACCCGCTGCGGGTTATATCGGCCTGTTAAATAAAAAAGCAGGGAGCCTGGTTTCGCTGAGCGACCTAAAAGAACTGACCACGCTGGCTAATATCAAAGAGGTTCGTGCTTACTTCTCCCTAAGTGAACAGGAGTTTGCTGATCTGAAAAATGACTTGCCCGGTAATTCCATCGAGGAAAAGTTGAAAAGAGCAACAGGGGTATCGTTGACCTTAGCCGGAGGTGAGATTTATTCAGAACCCGGCCGCATAGATATGGTCAACGGCGGCTTTGATAAGAATAGCGGCGCCATTACCATCAGGGCCAGTTTTCCTAATACACATGGTTTGTTACGCTCGGGCAATACCGGCAAGATCAAACTGCGCTTCACGCAAAACAATGTGATCGCCGTTCCGCAAGCTGCAACCACCACCATACAGGATAAAGTATTTGTATTTGCACTGGGCGATAGCAGTAAAGTACATAAACAACTGATCACTGTAACGGGCCGCTCCGGCGACAACTTCCTGATCAGCGGCGGATTAAAAAGCGGCGACCGAATCGTCCTGGAAGGCATCGAAGGTTTACAGGATGGTGCTAAAGTAGCGCTGCTTAACAAATAATCAAATAACATAATAACCGATAGCGGGGGTGTTCCAAAAAAGTGTTTTGGAGGGCTTCCCGGGAGAGAACTGCCTAATAAGTGCAAAACCCTCCAAACTATTGACACAAACATTTTAAAAAATAGAAATCATGTTTAAGAAATTCATAGAAAGACCGGTACTGGCAACAGTTGTTTCCATTCTGCTGGTCATCCTGGGCCTGGTCGGTTTGACCAGCCTGCCCATACAGATGTTCCCGGACATCGCCCCGCCAACCGTACAGGTAAAGGCATTCTACCCCGGCGCTAATGCCGAGACTATTCTGCGGTCGGTGATCCCGCCATTGGAAGAAGCCATTAACGGCGTGGAAGACATGAGCTATATGAGTTCATCAGCCACTAATGACGGTTCCCTGCTGATCAGCGTTTACTTTAAGCTGGGCACTAATGCAGACCAGGCGGCAGTGAACGTGCAGAACCGAGTATCATCCGCCACCGGCCTTTTACCGCCGGAAGTAGTTCAGGCGGGCATTACCACAAAGAAAACCCAGAACGGCTTGATCATGGGAGTGAATATGTTTAGCATGGATGAAAAGGTATTTGATAAAACCTTCATCGCCAATTATGCAACCATTAATATCCTGCCCGAAATCCAGCGCATCCCCGGTGTAGGTGAAGCGCGTATCATTGGCGCCAGCAAAGATTACTCGATGCGGGTGTGGCTGAATCCCAGCCAGATGGCCGCTTACCATTTAGCGCCTGATGAAGTAGCTAAAGCCATCCAGAAACATAACCTCGAAGCAGCTCCCGGTCGCTTTGGCGAGAATAGCAAAGTATCCTTTGAATACGTGATTAAATATAAAGGCAAGAACAGCGAACCGCTGGCCTATGAAAATATGATCATCCGTACCAATACCGATGGCTCTTTGCTTCGCTTAAAAGATGTAGCTAAAGTGGAACTGGGTGCTTATACCTACGGCACTTTCAATACACTGAGCGGCGCTGATCCTAATTTTACAAATAAACCGGCTATCACTATCCAGATCTTACAATTACCCAATTCCAATGCCCGTGAGATCCAGGTGCAGGTAGAAAAACTGATGCTAAAATCGGCTAAGAATTTCCCTGCCGGTTTAAAACAGCAAACGATCTGGTATTCTAAAGATATGCTGGATCAATCTATCGAGCAGGTGGCCCATACTTTGGTTGAAGCCTTTATCCTCGTATTCCTGGTGGTATTTATCTTTCTACAGGATTTCCGTTCAACCTTGATCCCGGCGATTGCTGTCCCGGTCGCGCTCATCGGTACCTTCTTTTTCATGTCGGTATTTGGGTTCTCCATTAACCTGCTGACCTTGTTCGCGCTGGTATTGGCTATCGGTATCGTGGTGGATGATGCCATTGTGGTAGTCGAAGCGGTACACGCAAAAATGGAGCATAAAAAGATGGCGGCAAAACCCGCTACTCTGGCAGCCATGCACGAGATCACCCCGGCTATTATTTCTATTACGTTGGTCATGTCGGCCGTGTTCCTGCCGGTGGGTTTTATGAAAGGTTCGGCCGGTGTTTTCTACAAACAATTCGCCTTCACACTGGCTATCGCCATTTTTATTTCGGCGGTTAATGCATTAACATTAAGCCCTGCCTTGGCGGCCCTGTTTTTAAAGAATGTCCATCATAATAATGAACCTATTGAAAAGACCACATTCAAACAACGCTTCTTTGCCGGCTTTAATAAGGGCTTTGAAAACGTGACCAACAAATACATCAGTGGCCTGAAGTGGCTGATAGAGCACAAATGGGTAAGCTTATCCGGACTGGCTATAGTGGCTATCGTTTCAGGTATCCTGGTACATAATACCCGCACAGGATTTATCCCTTCCGAGGACCAGAACTTTGCCGCAGTATCCATCACCTTGCCGCCGGGATCATCCCAGGAACGGACCCAGCAGGTGGTTAAAGAGGTGAACGACCGTTTGCTACCGATGAAAGTCATGAAGAGCCTGACCCAGATCGCCGGCCTGAACATTTTTACCGGCGCGACCAGTCCATCATCGGCTGTAGCCTTTATGGTGCCGAAAAAAGACCGTGGCGAAATGAGCGATCTGAATGATATTATGAATGATATGCGAAAACGTTTGGCGGATATTAAAGGCGCTACTGTTATTGTGTTTACCCTGCCAACCGTACCTGGTTTTGGGAACGTAGACGGTCTGGATTTCGCCTTGCAGGATCGTACTGGCGGCAGACTGGATCAGTTCAGCGCCGTATCCAGTAAATTCTTATCTGCTTTAAATAAACGCAAAGAGATCGCGTTAGCCTATACCTCTTTCCGGGCGGATTATCCGCAACTGGAAATGGTGATCGATGAGCAGAAAGCAGCACAGCTGAATGTAGATGTAGATGAGGTGGTGAAAACCATGCAGACCTATTATGGCAGCCAGCAGGTATCAGACTTTAACCGATTCGGTAAATATTACCGGGTGATGCTGCAGGCTGCTAAAGGCGACCGGGCCAATCCCTCATCAATGGAAGGGGTATCCGTAAAAAGCACTACCAGCGAAATGGTTCCGATCAGTTCATTGGTAACGTTGAAACCCGTATTAGGCCCGGAAACCGTAACACGCTATAACCTGTACAATTCCATCCCGATGAATGCTAACCCAAAACCGGGCTACAGTACAGGTGATGCGATCCGTGCGGTAGAAGAAGTGGCTGCACAAACGTTGCCCGCAGGTTACTCGCATGAGTTCTCGGGTGTTACCCGTGAGGAGATCATATCAGGTGGCCAATCGTTATTTGTGTTCCTACTATCTTTAGTATTTGTTTACTTCCTCTTATCAGCTCAGTATAACAGCTATATTCTGCCATTGGCGGTGTTGCTGTCAATTCCAACAGGTGTAATCGGTGTATTTACGGCTATTGGCATTGCCGGTATCGAGAATAACATCTATGTACAGGTGGCCCTTATCATGCTCATCGGTCTGTTAGCTAAGAACGCCATCCTGATCGTAGAGTTTGCCGTGCAGCGCAGGCATGCGGGTGAAACCCTTATTACGGCTGCCATGGAAGCCGCTAAGGCGCGTCTGCGTCCGATCATCATGACCTCTATTGCCTTTGTAGCAGGTATTTTACCGATGATGCGCGCCACCGGCCCGTCTGCTGCGGGTAACCATTCTATCAGCGCTGGTGCTGCCGGGGGTATGATCAGTGGTGTATTATTAGGTGTATTTATTATACCTGTTTTATTCGTGGTGTTTCAATACCTGCATGAAAAGGTAACACCGCTACCACCGCTGGAAGATAAACATCAAGAGCATACTCCTGCGCCGCAATTAGCACATGAGCTTAATTAATCATCTTTAAAATTTCAGATAATGGAAACATATAAAAATATCATAGCAGCCGGCCGGGTATTCCTGGCGCTGCTAATCCTGGTCGCCACTGGTTGTGCCGTACCTAAAGATGCGGGGAACATTACCGCCACCAGCCCAACTGTTTTTCGTAACGATACGACCGAAACTAAAGAAAGCATAGCCGCTTTATCTTGGAAACGGTTTTTAACCAACCGGGAATTGGCCACACTGATCGATACGGCTTTAATTAAAAACAATGATCTCCAGGTGGCTGTCAAAAACATCGAAGCTGCTAATGAGCTATTCAAAAAAGCCAAAATGGGTTTAGTGCCTGTAGTCGGTATTTCAGTTAGCTCCAGCAACAGCATCCCTGCCGAAAATAGCCTGAACGGTTTAACTGCCGGTCAGTTCCTGGGGACTAGAAACCTGGACAATTATACCGGCGCTCTTAATGTTTCCTGGGAGGCGGATATCTGGGGCAAAGTAAAAAACCAGAAACGCGAGGCTTTAGCAGGCTATTTAAAAACACAGGAAGCACGTAAAGCTATCCAGACAACACTGATCGCTTCTATAGCTAACGGTTATTACAACTTGCTGATGCTGGACAAGCAAATGGAAATTGCTAAAAAGAATCTTGCACTGACCGACAGTACCCTGCACATCCTCAAATTGCAATACGAAGCCGCTCAAGTAACCTCATTAGCGGTACAGCAAGAAGAAGCACAACGGTTGGCAGCGGCACAGCTGATCCCCAAATTGGAGCAACAGCTTAATATCCAGGAAAATGCCATCAGTGTTTTAGTGGGCATAACACCACAGGCTATTACGCGTTCGGGTTCACTAAATGAATTAACAATATCTGCGCAGTTAAGTGCCGGGCTACCTTCCGAAATGTTAAGTCGTCGGCCGGATGTCAAAAGTAGTGAATTAGAATTGCAGGCCGCCAGCGCACGCATCGGTTTGGCACGGGCTAATATGTATCCGTCAGTGACCATTTCGGCTACGGGTGGTGTAAACGCTCTTAAAGCCAGTAACTGGTTCAATTTACCTGCTTCATTGTTCGGTACAGTAATGGGCAGTTTAACACAGCCCTTACTACAAAAAAGAGAACTGAGAACACAATATAATGTCGCTAAGGTCCATCGGGAACAAGCCGTATTGCAGTTTCGCCAGTCTGTGTTAGTGGCTTACCAAGAAGTGTCAGATGCCTTGGTCAGTATTGATAAACTAGATCAGCAACAAGCAATCGCCGTTGAGCGGGTTAATAAACTGCAAACCGCAACAAGTAATGCCGGGCTGTTATTTAAAAATGGCCGGGCCAATTATCTGGAAGTGATCACCGCACAAAGCAATGTACTGAACGGCGAACTGGAACTGGCAGCTATTAAAAAGGCACAGCTCGACGCAGTAATCTATCTGTATCGGTCACTGGGTGGTGGGTGGAATTAATTATTAAATACATAAGTGCGAAGCTGGGTGGCTGAGTGGTAAGGCGGAGGTCAGCAAAACCTTTTACGACGGTTCGAGCCCGTCCCTATGCTTCGTTCTTTTTTACCACCGTTACATATCTTCAATGGTTTGCTCATGATGGTTTCATCATATGGTATTTCCAAGGCTACAAGGACAGACACCAGGAATCTAGGCAATCTTCCCATCTAATATCTTCAACATGCGCATCAGCGCTGCTCTAACGGCATTAATGGTACTCTGCACCACCTGCTTGTATTTATTGTTCAAACTTTTCACCGATAGATGCCCGGCTCCGATTCCGGGTGTTTGCAAATGCCTTGAAATAAACTCCAGTAATTCGCTTCTGGATCCGGAAAGAATCACCCCAGCCTCTACCATTAAGCGGATGAGATAGGCCAGCCCATCCACAGATAGAGAAACTTTCATTCTGTAGGTGTTTACTTTACGCTCCAGCTGCCTATGATCTCCTGCAGAGAAGAAACTCATTTGTTTCCGCTGTAAAAATTTGAGTTCAGCTTTTACAAAATCGAGTAACATGGTTTTAATGCTCTCTTTTACCGGAATAAAGTTTGCACAACTCCGCTCCTGCTGTGCTTTAAGCTGCTTTTCATATAAGCACAAACGCTCGTATTTCTCTTGCTGGTCATACAAAAGGCTGAGTTCAGACTCAATTTTCCTGGAATAATACTTCCAAAACTCAGGATGGTTAAAACGATAATACAGCAGATGTTCTTTTAGCGCCTCTTCAAAAGTAATTTCCTCATACTGCAGCAGCAATACAGACTCGATCAGGTCTTTCAGATAAAGCAGTTCCTGGTAAGTACAGGCTTCCTGCCTTATAAAAGAAGTAGCGCAATGCAACAAGCCCTGCTGCAGTTCATTCTCTAGCCTATGCTTTTTAAATAAGGCTTTGAGCAACTTGATTTTCTGCGCAATGTCTTCCACAGAAATGCGGAAGTACCCATTGGGTAATTCCGCATTCAAATCAAAAAAACGGGAATGGTGTTTTTCAATATGCCTTAATATCTGCTCCAAACAGGAAAACACTTCCTGATACAGCCCTTCTTCAACCCCATGCACTGTATAGCCCTGCAGCACATTCATCATCTCTATACAATCCTTTTGAACCTGTTGTATATGCCGTTCTATCACCCGGTCATTTACTGCACTGAAAACCTCCAGCCGCATTTCTTCGAACAGTTGTTCTCTGATAACAGGCAATTGTTCCGTCCAGTAACTCCTGCATGCAGGAGTGATTTCCTTCAGACGATCAGGATTTAAAAACCCTGTAACCAGTGTTCTTAATGTAGAAATGTGAATGTGCATGGCAGAGCATTATTTGAGCGTTTAAGATTGGACCGTGCCTAAGTATTGGCTTTCAGAAATCAGTTCCCGGTTGAGCGAAACCATTCCTATATAGACGTGCAGGGTTTTACCCACCAGGTCATCTTTCAATGGAAATTTAAATTGACCATCAGAACGGCTAGCCCTGCCTACAAAACCATCTGTTACATGTGCTGAAGCTTCATAAATAACCAACATTACCTGATCATCATACCAGGCTTTATCAAATTGATGGTCCTCCCAGCTCACTTCTAAAACACCATTTTCAATATGACACTGCAGGATCCGGAGGCCCGGCAAATCTCCTGTGCTGATGACAACTTTGGAATAATCAATACCTAAATCCGGATAAACACCAGTTAATGCTGCCTTGAAGTTTCTGGAAAATGCCGCATTGATCTGGGTCATTTCCCTGGCCACGTTCATGAAACCAATCATGATATAATCATGAAAAGGAACCAGCCACAAATGCATAAATCTAAAAGTTTGTTCTGCAGCATGCTTAGCCGGAGATTTAGTTCCTTTCTTTTTAGTCTTAGACGGACGCGCCCTTACATAGGATTTCTCTTTCCAGGTGGCCCCTACTAACGGACCTAATTTTCCAATGATCGGGCCCATAATGCCCCTTGGTATTCTTGCCATTTTATTTGCTTTTAAGGTGAAAAAAAATTGAATGATTCAGACTTAGGGAAGATGCTAACAAGTGGCTACAACAAGCGGCTGAAAATCTAATACCCCAGCCGCACATCAAACGCACATGAAAGCAAAAATCCCGAACAAGGTGCGTTTCATATGCGTTTCACATACGCTTCATTTCGCCGTTTGTTATAGCGACACCCTAGGTCCATTCTGAACTCTTTATATATAAATATCATTATATATTTATGTATAGATACAAAAAAACCCGTAGAGAAAAGCTCTACGGGTCCATTCCAGAAATAAAAAAGAAAACTAGTTACCTTGCTTCCTGATTACGCCCGTCCCGTAAGCCACGTCATTATCAGATGCAAAATGCTGCGAATCAAAATAACTCTGTAATGTTGGATACACAGAACTGTCTATCACAACTTTGCATGGCACATCACCAGGTGTACCACAAGCCGGACCAGAACCACTGCCAGGTAACTGTGTCCAATTGGTCGCATTCCTCGCACCCGAAGAATCTCCCAGGTTGTACACATAAACCACCGAAGCAAACCTGCTTTTACTGGATCCTTCGCTTTTAAAAGTAAAAGCCGAACAAACACCCACCACTATGGCGAATGCGAGCATTGATTTTAGATGTTTCATCATCATTTTTAAATATTAGGTTTAATTAATTACACCTAATTTCAGAAAGGACAAGCAGCAAAAAATTAGGATATCCTAATTTTATTAAAAGAAATTGCCATTATCTAAATCGTCTTGAACCCCTATACCCGAGCAGTACTAAAAAACAGACTGTTCTTAGGTTCTTGCCAATTCCGTCGGCGTAATTGAGTTGAACTTGAAGGCAGAAGAGAAGAAATAAATGAAAATAGAATTAGATTTAAAAGATAAAAATGAAGGATCGTTATGGAAAATAAGCCATCAATAGAATTAAGAAAAGAAAAATTAGAAACTATTATTGATTGGGCCAAAGGCAATAAAGACATAAAAACAGTTTTGCTCACAAGTTCCCTTGTAAATCCTTTAGCACCCGTTGATGAATTCAGTGATTTAGATATTGAGCTTGTTTTTGACGATAATAGCAAATACATATCCAGCAATGACTGGGTAAATCATTTCGGAAATCCCATTGCAATGATTGAGGAAAATGAAAGCTATTTCGATGATAAGTACGCAATGAAAATGGTACTGTACGACGACTATGTAAAAGTGGACTTCAAACTGTATAGTATTCCGTGTTTTTTAGAAGAAGTAAATCAAAATGAATTATGTGAAGACTGGGACATTGGTTATAAAGTATTGATTGATAAAAACGGAATAACGAAAGAGATGAAAGAACCTACTCATCAGGTTTCCATTATTAAAAAACCTACAGAACAAAAATTCAAACAGGTTCTAAATGACTTTTGGTGGGACACAACCTATGTAGCAAAATGCCTGGCAAGAGATGAAATTTTCTATGCAAAATTCATGTCAGAAAACAATATTCGAACGGATTACCTAATTCCATTAATTGAATGGTACATTGCCAATCAGCATGATTGGAATATCACAACCAATAAATACGG